>CAZNGK010000128.1:0-4766 GCA_964572575.1 uncultured Thermoplasmatales archaeon
TTTCGAGAAGAAGATTTATGTTGAATTGATTTGCTCTTTTATCCAATTCTTTTTCTATTCCCTGTAAAACCTGCTTTTTTCCTCTCTTTGTCTTCTTTAAAAGAATCAATAGAATAATGATAATTATAACAATGAATACTATTGAGAAATATAATGCATAGGGTGGAGAAGAAGATTGGATAGATAGTATAACTGACACACTACTTGATTTTTCTCCTTCACCAGCACCGTTTACTGCACTCACTTTGTAATAATAAGTTTTTCCTTTCTCCACATTTGTATCATTATAGTAAATCCTATTTCTGGTATCATTATAGGGAAGCTCATTATAGTAAAGCTGATTTTCAACACTTACATAATAAGTTTCTTCTCCAGGAAACGTTCCACGATAAATTTTATATTCTGTTATTGTGGAACCACCATTATCACTTGGGGGAGCCCATGTTAGATTGATATAATTGTTTCCTTTTCTGATATGAATAATTAGAGGAGGAGAAGGTGGATGACAAGGTCCTATTGCATACAGATAACCGTCATCAGAGCCAACATATATTGTGCCATCAGATCCTATTGCAGGAGATGAGTATACATCATCTCCTGTTTTATATTTCCATTTCAATGTTCCATCAGGGTTTATTGCATACAGATAATCGTCCCAAGAGCCAACATATATTGTGCCATCTGAATCTATCGCTGGAGATGAAGATGTATCATATTTTGTTACAAGTTTCCATTTCAATGTTCCATCAGGGTTTATTGCATACAGATAACCGTCATCAGAGCCAACATATATTGTGCCATCGGAGCCTATTGCCGGGTAGAAATCTAGCGATGCTTCAAATCCCTCCAATGCCCATTTCAATGTTCCATCAGGGTTTATTGCATACAGATACATATTTATAAAATAGATTGTGCCATCAGATCCTATTGCTGGAGAGCTGAAAATAGTCGATAGTAGCCTAATTGAGGAGTAGTGCCATTTTAATATCCCGCTAGGAGTTATTGCATACAATATTCTTGTATAATTACTAGAGGTAACATATATTGTGCCATCGGAGCCTATTGCAGGAGATGAATACGCATCAGGATATCCTGTTTTATATTTCCATTTCAATGTTCCATCGGGATTTATTGCGTACAGGTAATTATCACGGGAATAGATATATACTGTGCCATCGGAGCCTATTGCAGGAGATGACTTCACAGCACCTCCTGTTTTATATTTCCATTTCAATGTTCCATCAGGGTTTATTGCATACAGATAACCGTCATCAGAGCCAACATATATTGTGCCATCGGAGCCTATTGCAGGAGATGAAAATATACAATCTCCTGTTTTATATTTCCATTTCAATGTTCCATCGGGATTTATTGCATACAGGTAATTATCATTAGATCCAACATATATTGTGCCATCGGAGCCTATTGCAGGAGATGAACATATTGCATATCCTGTTTTGTATTTCCACTTCAGCGTTCCTGAATTATCGCTTGTATCATAAGGACTCAACCCAGTATGTCTTGCATCATGCCCGAACATTGGCCATGGTGAGTTTTGGAGTTGTGTATTTTTCGCATTTCCGAACCATATAACATTATTGGAAATTAAAATAAACATAAAAAGCGTTAGGATTAGGATAATTCTTATTATATTATTTTTCATTCCAACCACACATCCATTGGTTGAATTCCTTTTTCTCTTGCCATTGAAATGAAAACAACATCATTATACATCGAGTACAACCGAGCAACAAAAAATTTATACCAAAATAGAATTACAAAAATATAGAACAAATACTTATCTACTTTTTTCTCATCCATTTTATCAAAATTATATCTCCGTAAAAAATTTAAATATTTTGTTGCCATTTTATTTCTCTTTGGTTGTGTAAATAATCTTCTACGAAATCCGCAAGCTCTGGAAGAATTCTTGAAAGCATCTTTTTTCTTTTTAGTTTTTTATCTGCTTCCATTATCCATGGATATATACTTGGTTTGACATATCCATTCTTTAATACAAGCAGGAAATCTTCCATTCTTATTCCTCTTGCCATTCCTTTTTCTATTGAATCCTGCAGTGCAATGCTTGCTGCCCACTCGCATAATCCACCAACATCAACAATATCTGAAGAAGAAAATCCCTCCGTAATCTTAGCCAACTCCCCAACATCAACATCTTCCAATGGCTTATTTTTTAAACATTTTTGAAAAAGCATCTTTCTCATTTTCTCATCTGGAGGAGGAATAAAAATTGGGGTACCCAGCCTTCCTGTTCTTATCAATGCGGGATCCAAAACCCATGGAAGATTTGTTGCAGCGATAAGTAGTATTCCTTCTGGTAAATTGCTTATTTCAGTTAACAACTGTGTGACAACTCTTCTTGCCACTGTAGATCCTTCCACAATCTCCCTACTTGCCCCCAAAGCATCTATCTCATCAAGAAACAAAATTGCCTCTCCTTCATTTTTCACTTTTTCAAACAATGCTGCAACATTTTTCTCCGCCTCTCCCACCCACTTACTCATCAATTTTGCAACGTCTCCCTGAAATAAAGGCAATCCAATCTCTCCAGCACATGCCCTTGCAATAAATGTTTTTCCACATCCCGGAGGACCATAAAGCAGTATTCTCCCTCCCGCCCTTATTCCAAATTTTTTATACAACTCCCCATACTCTTTTGGATAAACCATGGCTATCTTCACCCTTTCCTTTACGCTATCCAATCCAACAACATCTTTAAATTTTATATCAATTTTCTCCAGATTAATAAAAATTTTATTATTTTTGTCTGTTACTACATTCGACAAATTTTTGATACGTTTCTTGCATTCCAACGCTTTCTCCATTCTGATCTCATAGGCTATTCCTTTTGAATATGTGGCAGATTGAAGGTACTTTATTGCAGCCTGGGCATAATAATATTTTGCTGCATTTTTATCTCCTGCCTTCTCCGCTTTCATTGCCTTTTGGAATAAATCATTGGCAACCTTTATTACGGGATCCTTCATTTCAATCTTCAACCAGCTTTTTTATCTCCTCAATTTCTTTTTTTGCTTCATCTACTGGGCTCTCTTCTTCCACCATTGCCTTTGTTTTTATTTCTTCTATGTATCGCTCAAGCCCTGTGGTATCTATTGCTGGAGATATGGCTTTCATTATTGTTTTGTAAAGCACATCAAAATTGGCAAGTTTTTCGCTTGCTCTCTCCAGCTCTTTTCTCGCCCTTGCAGCCTCCTCTATCCCCATATCCACTGCCAACTCGTTTATTCCCTTTATTACTGAGAAAAATGGTTGCAATGTTTTCGTAGTTATACCTTGAGTGTACATCAATCCAATTATTGTCTTCGCCTTCATCAACTGCTGCATAGAAGCATCGATTCTTCTCAAACTTGAGGCAGCAAGTGCAACCAATTCTTTGTCTCCAATTTTGGCAGCTTCTTTTCCCCATTCCAAGGCAAATTCTCTGTTTTCCTTTAATTTTCTTTCAGCCATCAAAATTTCTCTCCTTATTGTTTCATATCTTAAATCCGCCTCTATTTCCTTTACTCCTTTCTTTTTATTTTTCCACAATTTCATTTTTCATCACCTTCCATCCCACCAAAACATTTTTTATGATAGAGGTGGGAACATAACCAAATGTGCAAACTTTTTTATCAATTAACATAACACCTTTCTTCATTCTTTCAGCCAAATGTAATGCTTCTTTGCTGAACCTTCCAATAAAAATACCAATTCTAAACTCTCTATTCAAAATCCATGAGAGTTCTATAGAATTGATTAAGGTATCATCCTCCCTTATCAAAACTTTATCCCAATGCATAACTTCTGCAATTTCAATTCCATTTTCATTAAAGCCTTCTATGCAGACTGTTCCTACAACGTCCTCAAAATACTTTCCGTATGGAATTACAAAATTCTTGATGATATCACATTTCATCTTTTATCACCTCCACAAATGTTTTTCCCTTTCGATAATTCACATCTATCTTTCCTTCTTTTTTGAGTTCAGCCAGATTTTTCAAAACTCTTTTTAATGATATGCCAAGATAGGATGAAAGAGAATGGATATCTACTTTAAAATTTCTTGATAAAACAGAAATGATTCCCACTTTAACACTTCTTCCTTTAGGCAGTAACATCCACCCATACCATCCAATATCGAATTTCTCTGGATAATATTTTTGTCTCTCTTTTTTATTTATAAATGAAAATTTATATTTCAAATATATGGTGGATATTCCTGCAATTATCCCTACAGAATTAGCAATTATAAGAAAAGCCATGGAATTTTCACCTGAAATAAAAATAAACAAAGAAGATATTATCCCCATTATGAAAACTTTTTCCAACCAACTTTCATCTACTCTCCTTAACCAACGAACAAAGGACAGAGCCACCAGTAACAGAGTGATGATCATTAAGCCGAACTGTTCATAAGGTAATTGCAAAAATATTCCTTTTGCCTGAAATACCATGGCAATACTTCCTATTGTAGGGAGAGCGTAACTTACAAATTCCATCATCTTTTTCATGATTGAAAAATCAGGCGGGGTTTATTAACAGAATAACAAATTTGGCCAAATTTTGGCAATATTTGCATAATTTTATTTTGGTAGAAATAGAAGATACTCCCGTCTCTATAAAAGAAAGAGAAATAAAACAATTTCATCTGAATTATCATGTCAAGCATCGTTTTTATTCTGCTATCTCTTCTAAAAGATACATCTACCATAAAATGGATGAAAAACTGGAGAAGGAAGTGGGTC
>CAZNGK010000129.1:0-4758 GCA_964572575.1 uncultured Thermoplasmatales archaeon
TCAAACCATACACCAGATTTCTGTATATAACCCTTCTCTGCTTCAAGCAGTTCCTTATGCATTTCCTCCTCTTTCGCTATTGCCTCAAATAGCTCCTTTATCTTTTCGCTTCTTGCTTTCTCTGCTGCATTTTTGAAAAACTCATATGCTCTTTCTTCAAATTTTATTGCATGATCTAAAGCAGTATATTCTCCCGCCTTTGTTGAAAAATCTATTTTTTCAAAGATGTCCAGATGCTTTCCTTCTCCTTCCTCAATCTTACCAAATATTTCTTCTGCAATACTTCTGAATTTTTTAAGATGCTCTATTTCGTCTTCTGCAAGTTTCTGGAACATTTTCTTTCCATACTCATTTGGACATAGCTCTGCCGCCTTTTTATAATACACATATCCATCTTTTTCAAGTTGCAAGGCTATTTTAACTTCTTCCATTTTATACCTCCTTTATTTTTTCCAATATTATTGCAGGACATATTCTTTTTACACCTTCTATCTTTGCGATTTTATTTGCCAAAATATCTGAAAGCTCCTTCCCATCTTTTACCCATATTTCAGCCATTATCATATGATCTCCTGTAGAAAGATATACATTTCTTGCTTCCTCAATTTTTGCAATTTTGTTAGCAACGTCAAGCAATTTAGTTGGTTCTGCATCCAGTCCAAGTAAAGTTATGCTATTGTATCCCATTTTCTTTGGATCTACGACAGCAACATACTTTTTTATTATACCCTTCTTTTCTAAGGAATCTATTCTTTTTCTTATTGCTCCCTCACTTAATCCAATTTCTTTTGCAATTTGAGTATATGGTGTACGGGCATTTTTTTGCAATATTTCTATTATTTTCTTATCTGTTTCATCTATCATTTTATCGAATTTCGTAATAAATAAGAATGTAATCGCACTATTAATGCTTTTTGCTTTTTCCTTGCTTTAGGAATAACATTAAAATAATTTGTCAAAAATAAAATGTTTATCGTAAAAAATTTTATAAAATTCGGACAAAAAACTTATATATTCGAACTATATTATGAATTGGTGATAAAAATGGAGGAAGGAAAAATACCATTATTAGGGGAGAAATTTCCAGAAATGGAAGTTCAGACGACTCATGGAAAAATAAAATTGCCAGATGATTATAAAGGCAAATGGTTCATTTTGTTCAGCCACCCTGCAGATTTTACTCCAGTATGCACAACAGAATTTGTAGCCTTTCAACTTAGATACAATAAGTTCAAAGAAATGAATACAGAGCTAATTGGCTTGAGTATTGATCAGGTATTCAGCCATATAAAATGGACAGAATGGATAAAAGAGAATATAAAGGTTAATGGGGAGCCAGTAGAAATTAAATTTCCAATAATAGCAGATGACACTGGCAAGGTTGCAGGAAAACTTGGATTAATTCATCCAGGCAAAGGGACAAATACTGTTAGAGCGGTTTTTATTGTAGATCCAGAGGCAACAATAAGGGCAATTCTTTACTACCCGCAGGAACTTGGAAGAAATATGGATGAGATATTGAGAATGGTAAAAGGCTTACAAACTTCTGACAAACATGGCGTAGCCATCCCTGCAAACTGGCCAGATAATGAAGTTGTGGGAAGCAATGTAATAATTCCTCCTGCAAGCAGTGAGCAGGAAGCGAAAGAAAGGCTCGAAAAGGCTAAGACAGGAGAAATAGAATGCTTCGACTGGTGGCTCTGCCATAAAAAGGTGGAGGGATAAAATGCTGTCAGAAAGGATGCTGGAAGCTTTAAACAAGCAGGTGAATGCTGAACTTTATTCTGCCTATCTTTATCTTTCTATGGGAGCATATTTTGAATCGATAAATCTGAAGGGCTTTGCAAATTGGATGCGTATTCAGGCTCAGGAAGAGCTTATGCATGCAATGAAATTCTTTGATTATATAAATGAGAGAGGCGGAAGAGTGAAGCTTGAGGCAATAGAAAAGCCACCTACAGAATGGAACTCGCCCCTAGACGTATTTGAAGCAACATATAAGCATGAGGTAAATGTGACAAATATGATAAACAACTTAGTTAACATGGCTATGGAGGAAAAAGACCATGCAACATACAATATGCTTCAATGGTTTGTTGCTGAACAGGTTGAGGAAGAGGCAAGTGCTGACGAAATAAGGCAACAGCTAAAATTCATTGGAGAGGAAGGAAGAGGTATACTAATGCTTGATAGAGAGCTTGGACAGCGCACGTTTACGCCGGAGGCGACAAAATGATGTCTAAAATTCCCATAATGCTGGAGAAAATTGATGGAAAAAATATTGATAAGGAGATACTTAGGGTAGCAATAATTGCTGAACTCGATGCTATAAACTTATATGAGCAGATGGCGAGCCTGACAAACGATGAAAATTTAAAAGCAATATTGCTCGATATTGCCAAGGAAGAGAAAACTCATGTAGGTGAATTTCAAACTTTACTCCTTAAATTGGATGCCGAGCAGGTAGAGGAGTTAAAAAAAGGAGAAGAAGAAGTTAATGAAATTTTTGGAGGTGATTGAATGGCAGAAAGGTATGAAATATATAAATGTGAGATATGTGGAAATGTTATAGAAGTTTTGCATGGAGGTGCTGGACAGCTTGTTTGCTGTGGACAACCAATGAAGTTAATGGAGGCTAAAAAAGAGGAACAGGGATATGAAAAGCATTTGCCAGTGGTGGAGAAAGAAGACGGAAAGACAAAGGTTAAAGTTGGTAGTGTGCCACATCCCATGGAGGAAGAGCATTTCATAGAAATGATAGAGGTTATAACCACAGATGGCAGAATTTTGAGGAAATATTTGAAGCCAGGGCAAAAGCCAGAGGCTGAATTTGATGCAGAGGATGTTAAAGAAGTAAGAGAATACTGCACCATTCATGGGCTATGGGCAAAGGGATAAAATGAAAGTGGGAGAAGAAATTCCAGATTTTGAACTTGAGGCATATCACGAGGGGGAGATAAAAAAACTTCGCTTAAATGATTTCAGAGGCAAATGGCTTGTCATTGCTTTTTATCCAGCAGACTTCACTTTTGTTTGCCCAACAGAACTGGAAGAGCTTGCAGAATATTATGATGAATTCAAAAAGAATGATGCTGAAGTAATCAGCGTGAGTACCGATACAGTATATGTACACAAAGCATGGCATGATGTATCGAAAGCCATAAGTAAAATTAAATTTCCAATGGTTGCTGACCCAGCAGGCAAACTATGTAAAGCTTTTGGAACTTATATTGAAGAAGAAGGTGTTTCAACGAGAGCAACTTTCATTGTAAATCCAGAAGGTAAAATTGTGGCAATGGAATTGCATGATAACAGCATTGGGAGGAGTGCAAAGGAAATTTTGAGAAAGTTGCAGGCTTCCAAATATGTCAGAGAGCATCCTGGCGAGGTATGCCCTGCGAGCTGGGAACCGGGAAAGGAAACTCTGAAAGTTAGCCTTGAATTGGTTGGAAAGATATGATGCTGGAAGAAATTGTTGTAGATGTCAGGACAAGGGAAGAATTTGTTAAGCAACACATTAAGGGAGCAATAAATATACCGTTGCATGACATTGATTTTTATATTGACTTCCTCAAAAATAAAAAAATTAGGGTGTATTGCGATACAGAGAGAAGAGCAAAAATTGCTCAGGAAAAATTGAAGGAAAATGGGATAGATGCAGAAATAATAACGCCAGAGGAATATGAAAAAGAAGGAAGAGGTATCATATGTGCAGTTAATTTTGTTTCCGTTAGACATGGACATGAAAAAGAATTTGAAGAAAACATTGAAGCATTATGCAAGGCAACAGATGAAATGCCTGGTTTCCTGGGTTCAAAATTACTGAAGGTGAGTGGTATATCTGCTATTGGAAGCGGATTGCCTGGAGATTTAACCAATGAAGAAATAAAGCCAACAAAATACATTATTTTAACATATTGGGAGAGCAAGGAATTGCATGAAAAATCACATCAATACGAGATATTTATTGAAGCTTTTAAGAAAATGCCTGTTCATCTTGTCCAAATGCCATATGAAGAATTTTATGAGGTGTTAAGGTAGGAGGTGATAGAATGAGAAAAATGACTGAAAGAGCTTTGCATGATGCCTTTTCAGGCGAATCAATGGCACATATGAAATATCTGATATTTAGCAAGATAGCAGAGGAAGAGGGGTATGAAAATATAGCTCGCTTGTTTAAAGCAATTGCATTTGCTGAGCAGGTTCATGCTACAAATCACGCAAGAAATCTTGAAATGATAAAGGAAACTAAGGATAATCTGTATTCTGCAATGGAAGGAGAAATATTTGAAGTGAACGAAATGTATCCCTCATATGATGCAATAGCAAAAATGCAGGAGGAAAAAGATGCCCAACTTGCTTTTCATTATGCTTTAGAAGCAGAGAAGATACATGCTGAGTTATATCAAAAAGCAAGGCAAGCTGTTGAAAATGGCAACGATATACAAATAGATGAAATTTATATTTGTCCTATATGTGGATATACCCATGTGGGCATTCCGCCAGATAGATGTCCGGTATGTGGAGCAGAAAAAGAAAAATTTGAAAAATTTTAGGAGGCGAGAGAATGGAAGAAAATGAGAAGAAAGTGTTGGAAGCATTTAAAAAGGCGGGCAAACCCTTGCGCCCTGGCGACATTGCAGAGATGACAGGCATTGATAAAAAAGAGGTGTCGAAAATAATAAAGAAGTTGAAGGAAGAAGGCAAGCTAATAGTGCCAAAAAGATGCTACTATTCTCTTCCCTGATTTTTTATTTT
>CAZNGK010000130.1:0-4716 GCA_964572575.1 uncultured Thermoplasmatales archaeon
AAAATAGAAAAATCTATATGATTAGGCTATATTTAGCATAAAATGCCTATTGCTGAGGAGCTTGCAAAAAAGCAAAAGGAAATTTCAATAGCTGAATTCTTCGAAAGAAATAAGCAAATTTTAGGCTTTGATAATTTAACGAGGGCTTTAATAACATGTGTTAAGGAAGCCGTAGACAATGCTCTCGATGCATGTGAGGAAGCAGGCATACTGCCCGATATATTAGTTAAGATAGAAGAGCATGGCAATGAATACAAGCTTACTGTAGAAGATAATGGGCCGGGTATAGTGAAAAGTCAGATTCCTCATGTCTTTGCTCGCCTGCTTTATGGCTCGCGCTTCCATAGCCTGAAGCAATCTCGTGGTCAGCAGGGCATAGGCATATCTGCAGCAGTGCTTTATGCTCAGCTCACTACAGGAAAGCCAGCAGTTATAACTTCAAAAATTGGTGAAGGTTTTCCTGCTCATAGAATGGAAGTGCTTATCGATACCAAAAGAAATTTTCCTCGCATAATAAGCGATGAAATGCTTCACTGGGAGAAGAGAAGCGGAACAAGAATAGAACTTTTTGTTAAAGGCAAATATGTCAAGAATAGGAAGCAGTCAGTGTATGAATACTTGAGGAGCACAGCTATAGTGAATCCGCATGCTTCCATAACATTTATTGAGCCAGATGGAAATAAAATTGTTTTTGAGAGAGCAACTGATGTGTTGCCAACACAACCAAAAGAAATAAAGCCACATCCTCATGGAACAGAACTCGGGATGCTTTTGAGAATGCTTAAAGAAACGAAGGCAAGAAAAATTACAAGTTTTCTGGCAACAGAATTTTCTTCAGTAAGCAGTGCAAAGGCAAAGGAGATAGTGAAAAAAGCTGGGATAAGCGAGGATAAACAGCCAGCTAAAATAACTCTTGAGGAAGCAAAAAGAATTCTGGAGGCATTTACAGAAGTAAAGCTAATGGCTCCTCCTACTGATTGCCTCTCACCTATAGGAGAAAATTTAATTAAGAAAGGGCTGAGGAAAGAGACTCAGTTGTTATCGCCCGAATTTATTTCTACAGATAGAAGAAATGCTAGCGTATTTTCTGGCACTCCATTTATGGTGGAAACTGGAATTGTTTATGGCGGGAGTTTGCCGAGAGATGAGAGGGTGGAGATATTACGCTTTGCCAACCGCGTCCCCTTGCTTTATCAAGAAGGAGATTGCGTTATTACTCAAGCAATTAAAAATATTGATTGGCGCCGATATGGCTTAGAGCAGAAAGGTGGCAAGGGTATTCCATATGGACCAGCTATTATACTTGTGCATGTTGCTTCTGTTAATGTGCCTTTCACTTCTGAATCAAAGGAGGCAATAGCTCATTTTGAAGAGATTGAGAGAGAGATAAAGCTCTCTTTACAGCAATGTGCAAGAAAAATGAAGATGCATCTTGCAAAAAAAGAGAAGAAAGCTAAGGCAAAGAACAAATTTATTTTAATATCAAAAATTCTGCCAGAGATAGCTAAAAAATCGGCGAGTATACTTGGAAAAGAAACGCCATCAATAGATGAAGTTATTACGCGCATAATGAATATCATATGGATAGATGATGAAATTGCAAAAAAAGATGGGTATGTAGAAAGCAAGATTTCTGTAATAAATTATAAGAAGAATCCACAGAACTTCATTTTATATGCAGAGATACCAGCTAAGGATAAATTAGTGGAAGTGGAGCCAAAGCCTGTTGAAGTGAGAGAGAAATTTATCAAGTGGGAAGTAAAGAATATAAAATCTACTGAAAGAAGAGATTTCGTCTTTAAGCTGGAAGGAGATGAATTTGATGAAAATAGCTTGTATGTTGGCAAAATAGATCCAGTGAATGTAATAGGAGCTGAAAAGTGGGAGGGAGAAGAATGAACACACTCGAAGAGCTGAAAAAAGTTGTGGAAAAAATATACAATGACTTGGCGCAGGCAAAAATACCATCGCTGGAAATTCCTGCGAGAGTGAAATCAAATATAATTTTTGATGAAAGATATAGGGTATGGAAATACGGAAATCAGATGAGTAAGCGTTCTGCAGTAACGCTTGCAGGCGCTTATATGTTGCTTCGCACTCTCTATACTGTAGATTTTATTCGTGAAATGATTGAGCAGAAGAAAAGCTCAACTCTTAGAGAGCTTTATTATATTTCTGAAGGATGGGGAGAAGCTAAATTTGCCAGCCAGGATGAGTCAGATAAGCTTGCTGAAGATTTAGAAATAATTACAAAAAAACTGAGAGAAGATTTTAAACTTCGCCCTGAGGAAGATGGAGCACGCGTTATAGGTGACATAGTTATAGAAGAGGTAACAAGAAAAGGAGAAAAGCGTCGCATTCATTGCCAGGATGATGTTGGAGACAGTGGATACAGCATTCCATACAATGTTGAGAAAGAGAAGGTGAGATTCATTGAGGTAAATGCAGATAAGGTTATAGCTGTCGAAACTGGAGGTATGTTCGATAGATTAGTTGAAAATGAATTTGATGAGAAAAGCAACAGCATATTGGTTCATCTAAAGGGACAGCCTGCAAGAAGTACAAGGCGATTCATAAAAAGGCTGAATGAAGAACTTAACTTGCCAGTCATAGTTTTTACAGATGGTGATCCATGGAGTTACCGCATTTACGCAAGCGTAGCCTATGGAGCAATTAAAACAGCTCACATTTCTGAATATTTAGCAACACCTTCAGCCCAATTTTTAGGTGTAACGCCATCAGATATACTGGCATATGACTTGCCCTCAGATGAGTTAACAAATGAAGATATAAATGCACTAAAATCAGAGTTAAGTGATCCTCGCTTCCAAGACGACTTCTGGCGCGAGGAAATAAAGCTTCAGCTGGAAATAAAAAAGAAGTCAGAACAGCAGGCTTTAGCAAAATACGGCTTAGATTATGTTACCGATGTCTACCTCCCAGAAAAAATGGCAGAAATGGGATATGATATGTGATATGAAAAAAGAGGAAGCAGAAGAGGTAATAAAAATATTGCTTAAAGCTGATGGAGGATGTGAATATTGTATAGAAAGTTTATTGAAATTATTCTGCCAAAAATTTCCTGAATTTAACGAACTTGCAGAAAAGGCGTTCAAAGATGCATTTAATAGAAACCTATTTGAATAAGAGAATGAGCGATAAATAAAAATAGGTTTTACCATAAAATTTAAGTATTACTTTATTTTATTAGTATTACAAAATGTCAGCTGTAACGAAAAAATATCAGGTGACTATTCCAAAAAAAGTTAGAGAAGAGCTTGGAATAGAACGGGGGGATAAAATTGCTTTTGTTAAAATAGAGGATGGATACAAAATAGTTAAACTTGATGAATTTATAGAAGAAAATGCTAAAATTTTGGAAGACATCGATAAAACAATAAAAGAAATGAAAGAAGCTATAGGAAAGGGAATGGAATGATTGTTCTTGATACCAATGTATTCTCAGATGCGTATTTCTGCAAGTGGTTGGCAAAAAGTAATCACGAGGCAATAGTTTCTTCTATTTCATATACCGAGCTAGCATATCATTATTTAAAGAGGGGAAAAGATATAGATTATCTGGATAGTTTCCTCCAAAGTTTGGGAATAAAAGTTATTGAGTATACCCATGAGCAGGCAAAAATAGCTGCAAAATTAGCGACAAAAAGATGGGATTTCAGAAAGAATGCCCGCGACTACATGATAGCAAGCATAGCAATAAAAGAAGATTGTCCACTTATTACATACAATGTGAATGATTTCACTTTTCTTCCCAAAAATAAATTATTCACGCCAGAAGAATTTATGAAAAAATGAAACAACTAAAGCAAATTTGCAAGGTTCTTAATATCTTTATTTGCTACATGCGCATATATCTGAGTTGTTCTCAAGCTTTTATGCCCAAGTAATTGCTGAATATATCTTATATCTGCCCCTGCTTCGAGCAAATGCGTGGCAAAGGAATGCCTCAAAACATGGGGAGTTACCTTCTTTTTTATTCCCGCCTTTCTGGCTGCATTTTTTACTATTTGCTGGATCGTTCTTTCATTATATTTTCCTCCTCTTTCAGAATACAAAATTATCCCTGATTTCCTTATGCCATATCCTGTCAATAACTCCCTTAACCTATCATGAAGAAAAACAATCCTTTCCTTTTCACCTTTTGCCTGCTTGATATGGATGAGTCCTCTTTCAAAATCAATATCCTGCCATTTTAAGTTTCTTACCTCGCTTAAACGCAAACCGGCATAGTAAAGCAATGCCAGAACAACTTTGTGTTTTATGTTGGTTGTAACTTCAAACATTTCCCTAATCTCTGTTCTGTTGAGAACAACTGGCAACTTCTGTTTTGATTTTGTCAATGGCAGTTTCTCGTCAAATTTCTCATGCAATACATTTTCATAGAAGAATTTCAAAGCAAAATATGCCTGTCTCATGGTAGATCTACTTTTGTTTGAATAGGAAAGCAAAAACTCACGAGGTGTTTTTCCAGATTTTAAAAATTTCAAAACAATCTCCCTATATTTTTTTCCAGTTCTGTAAGAGTATTTTCTAAGCTTTAATTCTTCAATTAACTTTCCCACAAGTTCGTAATTGCGAGTATGCTTTTTATATTCCATTTGCATAACTAATTATATGCAAAAGAAAAATATAAATATTTCGTTTTATCTCCCAAATAAGTTAATTACCCGAAAACAATTCGGGAAATTGGAGTTG
>CAZNGK010000131.1:0-4686 GCA_964572575.1 uncultured Thermoplasmatales archaeon
ATTGGTAGGCATTGCTGCTTCTGTGGTGGGACATTGCAGACCATGCTTTCTTTATCATTTGAAGAAATCAAAAGAAATTTGCATTCCTAAGGAAGTTACCAACGAAGCAATTGAATTGGCTTTGAACATAAGCAGGTCTGGAGATGAGCATATGTACGGATTTGCAAAAAAATATACTGGAGCGATTAAAATGAGCGAAGAACACACTCCAGAAAACGCAATTTTCTGTTGCTTTGGCTGCATGTCTAGTGTTGGCACATTAACGGGAGTTGCCATGCTTGAGGCATATAAAAAGCTGGATAAGGAAAGGTATGGGCTGTTTTGCACTTCTGCCATAGCTGCGGGAGTTCCGAAGCACAGAAAAACTACAGAGAAAGCAAAGAGAATTATTGTTATTGATGGATGCTACAATAAATGTACAAAGAAAATTCTTGAGAAGGATGGATTTAAGATAGACAAATATCTCAATTTACTTCTCGACTTAAAAATACCAAAGATTGGTCCTTTCAAACCATTTGATTACAGCAAGGAAGATTTGGAGAGGGCAGTGAATGAAATAATAAAGTTGTGTGAGGAAAAATGAAGCTTTGTATAGTATTAAATGGAGGGCTACAGTCATGCTGCTCTGTTTATTCACCAGAAATTGTGCATGAAATTGTTGAAAATTGGACGGAAGGGATGTGCGAAGTTAGTGTAATAGATGCAAAAAAAGAAGCTTGGAAATCGGATGAAATGGCGTCTTTGGCAATTGATTGTTTTGGCGAGTATGCATATCCATTCATTTACATTGATGATGTTTTGATAAATTTCGGCCATTTTCCAACTCGGAGAGAACTGTTTGCAGTCCTTCTACAGGAAAAAAGGAAAAGTGTAAGCAAAAAAGATATAATTGAGGTGGCTAAAAAATATGGTTTTATAAAGGAGGTGAAAGATGTTTAGGAAAATATTGTATCCGACGGATTTTTCCAAGGATGCAGAAAAGGCTATGGAGTATGTGAAGAAGCTGAAGGAAGCAGGAACAGAAGAAGTTGTGATACTGCATGTCATCCATGGATATGGACTTGACTCTGTGATGGAAGGATGTGCATGGGCGGGATTGAATCCAGAGGAATGCAGAGAAGATGTAGTTGGAGATATAATAAAAAAGGAAGAAGAAAGGGTAAAGAAAATTCTGGAAGACATTGAGAAAAGCGGACTTAAAGGAAAAATGGCTATAGAAATAGGAAAACCTGCACAGAAGATAGTGGAAGTGGCTGAAAAAGAAAAGGTATCTTTAATTGTCATTGGGGTACATGGAAGAGAGAAGCTAGAGGAAATGCTGCTTGGAGGAGTGACGGAGAAAGTTATCAGGCATGCAAATGTGCCTGTGCTGGTGATAAGGTGATTTAAAGGGAGGAATAAAATGGAACTTCTGTACATAGTTGCTCTTCTGCTTACAGGAATTGGTGTGGGATTTGCATCTGGATTGCTGGGTGTTGGTGGATGTTTTATCATGATTCCAGTCCAATTTTGGGTTTTAACATCGATGGGCATTGAAGCAAAGGTTGCTATACTTGTTGCCTTCGGTACAAATCTTATGGTTGTTTTACCTACTGCGATAAGTGGATCATACCGTCATTCCAAGAAGGAAGCTGTATTGTGGAAGCCGGCAGTAATCATGGGCGTTTCAGGCGCAGTAGCTGCCATACTGGGGGCATTTGTTGCAACTCTGCTATCTGGAAAAGCATTGACAACTATTTTTGGAATTGCGATTGTGGGAGGGGCGATAAGGATGTTTACAGCCAAACCTCCAAAGGTGGAGGAGCATCCTCCGTCCTCTGCTCTACCTTATGTTATGTGGGGGGTTCCATTAGGATTTGCCTGTGGATTGATTGGTATAGGTGGTGGTGTACTGATGATACCTATTATGGTGGTGGCTTTGAAATTCAGCATACACAAGGCAGTTGGCACATCAACTGGAATGATGATATTTACCTCAATTGGTGGAACGCTGTCTTACATCGTTAATGGATGGGGCGTTTCCGGTCTTCCAGAGCACTCGATAGGATATGTGAATTTATTACAATGGATTTTACTTGCCGCAACCAGTGTCCCAATGGCTCAGGTAGGGGCAAGTGTAGCTCACAGATTGCCAGCCAAGCAGTTGAAATATTTATTCATTGCTGTGATGTTTTATATGGGGTTGAAAATGATAGGTGTATTTTCTTGGTTGGGGTTACCAATATGAAACCGGAGGTGAAAGATGTTTAGGAAAATATTGTATCCGACGGATTTTTCCAAGGATGCAGAAAAGGCTATGGAGTATGTGAAGAAGCTGAAGGAAGCAGGAACAGAAGAAGTTGTGATACTGCATGTTATAGATGGCGAATCCTTAGAGGCAATGGTGACGCCTTGCATATGGGAAGGCAAAGACATTGAGAAATGTGAGGAGCAAATAAAGAGAAAAATGAAAAGAGAGGCGAGAAAGAAATTGAAGGATGTAGGGAAAGAAATAGATGTAAATGTGAAAATTATAATGAGAATAGGGAAGCCATCTGCTGAAATAATAGAAGCCGCTGAAAAGGAAAAAGTCTCTTTAATTGTAATGGGTGCCCATGGAATGGGCAGAATGGAGGAGCTTTTGCTTGGAAGCACTGCTGAGAAAGTTACCAGACATGCAAAAGTACCCGTGCTGGTGGTGAGATATCCATGGCAGAAGTTTTAGAGAAGTTTAAAGAAGAATTCGGTGGAATACTGCCACCTGTTAAATTTTTGAAAGAGAAAGATGAGAAATTATGCAATGCCTTTCTCCAGTTACATAAAATAGCATTGGGAGACGGAGAGTTATCAAAGAAAATAAAATTCTTGATTCATGCTGCTATAACAGCATCACAACATGACATAGAAGCGACAGTGATGCATATAACAGGAGCAAGAAGAGCGGGGGCAAGTGATAAAGAACTTTTTGAGGTGGCATCTACAATCATTCCTGTTGCTGGCATGCCCTCCTTTGGAATATTTCTTTCAGCATGGAAAAAGGCGATGGAAAAATGAAAATCACAGCCATATTAACAAAATATCTGCCAGTATTTGTGCTACTTTTTATAGGATTGGGGATTCTGGTTGGGAATAGTTATCCAGAAGAAATGAAGGAATTGAAACCATTCATTCCCATACCTCTTTTTTTCATGCTTTACCCAATGATGATTACTCTGCAAATTGAGGAGATAAAAAAAGCGGTAAAGAGCCCAAAAATCGTGCTTTCTGCAATACTGCTGAACTTTGTTATCAGTCCGCCATTAGGTGCATTATTTGCCTATTTATTTTTCCATGGATATCCCCCATTGCTTGCAGTTGGTTTCATTTTGAATATGGTTACTCCCTGTTCTGGTATGGTTGCAGCATGGACTGGCTTTGCTAAGGGAAAGGTGGAGACTGCAGTTGTTATAGTTGCTATATCCTTTTTAATGGCAATATTCATGATTCCACTGTGGCTTTATATTCTGGTGAGACAGCTTGTGAATGTTCCTGTTTTTTTGCTTTTAAAACAACTGGTCTACATCATTGTGTTGCCAATGATTGCGGGTTTTGCCACAAGAAAATACTTAATAACCAAGATTGGCGAGGAGAGATTTCTGAAGATAAAACCAACTTTTCCAGCAATCTCAAGCTTGGGTATGTACGCCATCATTTTCATTTCAATGGCATTGGAAGCAAAAACCACACTCAAATATCCAGAATTCGTTTTGCTGCTCGTTATTTCAATGACTTTATATTACTTGTTCATGTTCGGAATAAGTGTTTTGTATTCAAAGCTGGCAAAAATTGATTTCGAGAATATGGTAGCACTGGCATATGCAACGACAGCCAAAAACCTTTCCATCACCATAGCCATAGCAGTTGCCACTTTTGGTGGGCTTGCAATTCTTTCACCTGCTTTTGATCCCCCCATACAAATAATTTCAATGATAGCTTTCTTATATGCTGTTCCATACATTAAGAAATGGTTTGTAAAAAAGACTGGAGTAACTCAACAGGCGATGTGAGGTAATAATATGAAGGCAAATGTATTGATTATATCTGGAAGTCCAAGAAAAGGAAATACAGATTACCTGTGCAATATATTTAAAAGGGAAGTGGAAAGGCTTGGCGGAGAAGCAGAAATTATTAAAATAAGAGATTACAACATCAAGCCATGCATTTCTTGTAGAAATTGTATTGAGACAGGAGAATGCATGATTAAAGATGATATGGAGAAAATTTTTCCTTTATTAATCAATGCAGATGCTATCGTTATTGTATCTCCAGTTTACTTCAATAATGTTACAGCACAGCTCAAAGCATTCATGGATAGAACGTGGTGCATGAGGGGGAAATTGAGGGACAAAGTTGGAGGTGCAATCGTTGTTGGTCGTCGCTATGGACATGAAATGGGAATAAATGCAATTCATTCATTTATGCTGAAACATGAGATGATATTGGGCATGAGAGGCGTTGTTGCAATTGGCTATGAAGAAGGGGATGTTAAAAATGATACAGAAGGATTAAAAGATGTTAAGAAGCTTGCAAAAAGAGCGGTTGAATTGATTGAAAAGGCAAGGAAAAATGAAAGAATATAATTTTATAAAAAATTTCTCTCCTGCATGGTTTGCAAGCGTTATGGGAACAGGCATTCTTGCCATGACATCATCATTTTATTCTCAATAT
>CAZNGK010000132.1:0-3051 GCA_964572575.1 uncultured Thermoplasmatales archaeon
GTTACAATATTATATACAGCTCCAACTGCCATACGACTTATGATGAAATGGGGCGATAAATGGCCAAATATGCATGATTTGAGCAGCCTCCGCTTACTCGGCTCAGTAGGAGAGCCTATAAATCCAGAGGCATGGCTATGGTATTACAAAGTCATAGGAAAGGAGCGTTGCCCCATCGTCGACACTTGGTGGATGACAGAAACAGGAATGCATATCATAACACCTTTGCCGGGAGTGACAAAGCTTAAGCCAGGCTCAGCAACATTTCCATTTCCTGGATTGAAGGCAGAGGTGAGGGATGAAAATGGCATTTGCCCTCCAGGCCAGAAAGGAGAACTTGTTATAACAAGACCATGGCCTTCTATGCTACGCGGCCTATACAATGCTCATGATAAATACGTGGAGGAATACTGGAGTAAATATGGCTTTGGCAAATTCTATACTGGGGATGGTGCAGTAATTGATGAAGATGGCTATTTCTGGCTTCTTGGAAGAATAGGGGATGTGATAAATGTCGCCGGCCACCGCCTCGGCACTGCTGAGGTGGAAAGCGCATTGGTAAGTCATGAAAGCGTGGCGGAAGCAGCAGTTGTCGGCGTATCTCATGAAATAAAAGGACAGGTGCCATTTGCCTATGTAGTGCTGAAGGAAGGCGTAGAGCCAAGTGAAGAGTTGAAGCAGGAGCTTATAAAGCACGTTGTCAAAGTTATAGGACCAACTGCAAAGCCCGATGACATACTTTTTGTGAGTGATTTGCCAAAAACGAGAAGCGGGAAAATAATGAGGAGAATATTGAAAGGACTTGCAGAAGAAGGAAAGGTTATAGGAGATATAACAACATTGCGTAATCCTGAAATTGTGAATGAAATAAAAGAAGATTTGGAGAAGCGAAAAGTTTAGAAATAAAATGGATATATATAATGGGGGAAATTGAATGGATAACGTCACACTGACCGTCCTCGCAATCCTATCGTTCTTGCTAGTCTGGCTCGGGATAATGATATTTACCACAAAGCCAGAGGATGAAGATCAGCAGGAAGAAGTTACGCAGAGGAGGCATAGAAACAGCAACAGAAGCAATGTTAATGACATGAGCAACACCATTGCATCTGAAATTGAGAAATATAGAAGCATGGTTGCAGAGCTTGAGGAGAAAATAAGAAGACTTGAAGAAAAGCCAGCAAACGATAAGCTCATGGAATGGCTCACTGAATTGCACAGGGAGAATGAATTTTTAAGAATGAAAATTTCCCACCTTGAGGGAGGAAACATGCCCTATGAAAGAGATTCAATAAGATATGAAAATGAAAAACTCAGAAAGGAGATTGACGAATACAGGACAAGAATTGAAAAACTTGAAAATGAAATAAAAGAATTGAGGAGCAGTCTGAATTATTATCGTGACCTTGTAAGCAAACTCCAAGGAAGTTATACAGTTCTTAATAAATATAACTATAGGCTATGCATAAGAGATACAGATACTGGAGAATATCGTTACGAGCTTGTAAAACTTCCTCCAGATTTTGATCCATTCAGCCCCACATATATTACGAGAGATGGTTTCGAAGTTTATGAGCAATATGGCATAAGAATTCCAACAAAGCTTGGAGACATAATAAGAGAGGAATTCAGAAAGGACATGTATCTCAGGGACTTTGAGTTAGGCAAATGAACTGGGCAGAAAAATACAGACCAAAGAGCCTTAAAGAAGTTATTGGAAACAGAAAGGCGAAAGAAAAGCTTTTGAAGTGGGCAGAAGATTGGAAGCGAGGTAAGCCCAGCAAGAAAGCAGTAATTTTATATGGAAGAGCTGGTGTTGGAAAAACTTCCTCAGCTCATGCTTTAGCACAGGATTTTAACTGGAAGGTTATTGAGCTTAATGCAAGCGATGAAAGAAATAAGGAGATAATTGAAAAAGTTGCTCTGAGTGGTGCAATAAATGAAACAATTGGAATTGATGGAGTATACGTGCGATCTACCGAAGGAGCAAGGAAGCTTATTATACTTGATGAAGCAGATAATTTATATGAAAAGGCTGGGGATTATGGAGGAAAAAGAGCTATAGTGGAAACGATAAAAGCAACAAAACAGCCAATAATTTTAATTGCCAACGACTACTATCAACTCCTCAAAGGAAGTGGACAAGAGCTAAGGCATCTCTGTATTCCAATAGAATTTAAAAAAGTAGAAACTCATGAGATAATTTCATTGCTTAAAGAAATTTGCAGAAAAGAAGGATTGCAGGCAGACATGGAAGTGCTTTATACAATTGCGGTGCGTTGCGATGGCGACATAAGAAGCGCCATTAATGATTTGCAGGCAGTTGCATATGAGAGGAGAATTGGAAAAGAAGTTATTCCTCACATTGGCTATAGAGATAGGGAAAAAGAGATTTTTAAAGCGTTGCATAAAATTCTGAAGGCAAAAGATATGAAAACTGCAATAAGAGAGGCTCGTGGTATAGATGAGAGTCCAGAAAATCTAATTTTATGGATAGATGAGAATATTCCATATGAATATCGCCATGAGGAAGACATTGCAGATGCATATGAAATACTTTCAAGGGCAGATGTTTTTCTTGGCAGAACATGGAAAAGGCAGTATTATGGATTATGGAGTTATGCATATGAACTAATGACAGGTGGCGTGGCAGTTGCAAAAAAGCACGAATATAGAGGGTTCATTTCATACAATTTTCCAGCATGGCTTCGCGAAATGGGAAGGAGCAAGCAGTTGAGGCACGCAAAAGCAAAACTTGCAAAAAAGCTGGGAAGAAAATTGCATATGTCAGCGAGGAAGGCGGCAGAGGAACTTAAAATATTAAAAATGTTGTTTGCTGGTGATACTGCAGTTAAGCTTGCAGCAAAACTTGATTTGAGTGAAGAAGAAATTTATACTTTAGCTGGAGAAAAGGCAAAAGAAATTTATGAAAGAGCAAAGGAATTTAAAAAGAAAGAAAAGCAGGCGATGCTTTTCAATTTCAAATGATTTTACAAAATATCCCTGATTGAATGAAAAACGAAGCACAATCGCAACTTTATTCATATTGCT
>CAZNGK010000132.1:3151-4669 GCA_964572575.1 uncultured Thermoplasmatales archaeon
TTTTTATGGATATCTCTTCATGAATGGCTGGTTTCCAAAGATTATTGTAATCGATTTGAAATATCTCAATGAATCATTTTCCTAATTTCCTCGGGTTAATTCGTTATATCAATCCAAAAATGTTTAAAGGTCTTAGCACTTTATCAATATGCTTCCTATGGATAATAAGCAGATTCGTCTCGCAATGAAAAAGATGGGAATAAATGTTAAGGAACTTAAAGCTGAAAGAGTGATAATTGAAACATCAGAAAAGCAATATGTTTTTGAAAATCCTGAAGTGAGCATAATAGAAATGAAGGGACAAAAAACATATCAGATAGCTGGGGAGCCAGAGATAAAAATGAAAGTTAGCGAGGAAGATGTTGAACTTGTTGCAGAAAAAACTGGAAAAAGTAAAGAAGAGGCAAGGAAGGCTCTGGAAGAGGCAAAAGGAGATATTGCTCAAGCAATAATAAATCTAACTTCTTAATCAATTTAACTTCTTGGACATTAAAAAAGCATCTTCTCCATCTATGTAATAGTTTTTTATCTCCTCCTTCTTTTTGAATCCTAATTTTTCATAGAATTTAATAGCTCCAACATTGCTTTTCCTAACCTGCAAAATCACTTCTCCTTTAAGCAATCTTAGGACATGCTCAAGAAGCGTTCTTCCATATCCTTTTCTCCTATACTCAGGATGAATAGCAATGGACATTATTATATTCCTTTTTTCATCAGCAATCACATAGCCCACTATTTTCCCATTTTTTTCCAGAACAAAGAATAATTTATCGAGATAATCATAAAAAAATTTTGAGGGATACGGAAATTTAAAAGATGCACATTCTATTTTATAAACTTCTTCTAAGTCTTCTTCTCTGCACCTACGAACTTTCACAATAATAAACAGCAACATATTTTCAAATTTTGCTTTCCCAATATTTTTGATGAAATGAAGGGCTATTGTCATATAAACTCTTATTTTTGATGAAATATGTTGAATTTAACATCTTTTACAACATTACTCCATCATATTATTACCCATACAATACTCATTGAAAGGAATGAGGCAACCGGCACAGAAAAATTATCATTCAGTGGAGAATATACCTCTGCAATCATTCCAGAAAATATTCCTATTATGGAGATGATAGCATCACCCATTAAAAAATAGACAATGGGCAGTGATGAAATTATCCCTGCTATTGTACCAATATAAGTTTTATTTGTGCGGGGCCACCTTTCTCTGCCATATCTCCTGCCAATAATATTTGAGAAAGTATCTCCTATTGCAAATATCATCATTGCTGAAACTATTATTGATTTTGGCACAAAAAAGTAAAAAATTGATATTATGCTAACGCCTAAGAAATACCAAAATACTCTATACCATTCTTCATCAATTTGTGAGAGAATGATGGAGATGATAGCTGAAAAGAAGAAAGTAAGCATGAGGAAATATGGATAATAATAGAAGGAGATTGCAAATAGTGTCCCAAATATAAAATGAATGATTTTTCTTTCTTTTTCTTTTACCAT
>CAZNGK010000133.1:0-4605 GCA_964572575.1 uncultured Thermoplasmatales archaeon
CATGGTGCGAAAGATATTTAAAGCGTTTCCAATAGCCTTTAGAAGATGAAGTACGTTTATTTATTTGAAGAAGGAAGTAAAGAAATGGCAAATATTCTCGGAAACAAGGGAGCACAGTTATGCGAGATGGAAAAGATTGGCATTCCTGTGCCTCCTGGTTTTGTTGTTTCCACAGAAGCATGCAGAAGATATATGAAGGAAGGAAAAATCTGGGGGGAGTTAAGAGAGCAGATTTCTGGAGCGTTGAAAAAACTGGAGGAAAAAACGGGGAAAAAATTTGGAGATAAAGAAAACCCTCTCCTCCTCTCTGTTAGATCTGGAGCTCCAATTTCCATGCCAGGTATGATGGATACCATTCTCAATCTCGGAGTTAATGACGAAATTATTGAAAGGATGGCAACAATTAATGAATGGTTTGCCTACGATACCTATAGAAGATTTCTTTACATGTTTGGAAGCATAGTTTTGGGCATAGATGAAAAAAAATTTGATGAGATTCTGGAAAAGAAGAAAAAGGAAGAGAATGTAAAAAAAGATCAGGAGTTGTCTGTGAAAGCTCTTAAAGAAGTGGTGGAGGAATATAAGGGAATATATAAAGTTCCTTCTCCAGAAGAACAACTCTTTCTCGCAGTTGAAGCAGTCTTTCGCTCTTGGAATAATGAGAGAGCAATCAATTATAGGAATTTCCATGGACTTCCTCATGATATAGGGACTGGCGTTGTGATACAGACAATGGTATTTGGAAATCTTGGCGATGACTCCTGTGCAGGAGTTGCATTCACTAGAAATCCTTCAAACGGAGAAAAGAAACTTTATGGAGAATTTCTTATAAATGCACAGGGAGAGGACATTGTGTCTGGAAAAAGAACACCGTTGCCAATTGAGAAAATGAAAGAAAAATTTCCCTCTGCATATAACATGCTTTTGGAAATTTCTGAAAAAATAGAGAACCACTATAGGGATATGCAGGACATAGAATTTACAGTTGAGAGAGAAAAGCTTTATATTTTGCAGACTCGAAGAGGAAAGAGGACAGCAAGGGCAGCAGTGAAAATTGCTGTTGACATGGTTAATGAAGGGCTAATAACAAAAGAAGAGGCAATAAAAAGAGTGGATGCAAATTCCATAAATCAGCTTCTGCACAAGCAGATTGACGAGAGCAAAGATTTGCAAGTCATTGCCACGGGCCTGCCTGCCTCTCCCGGGGCGGCAGTGGGCAAAATATGCTTTTCTGCAGATGATGCGGCAAAAAGGGGCGACGAGGAGAATATTATTTTGGTGAGAGAGGAAACTACCCCAGATGATATTCATGGAGTGGTGAAATCGCAAGGCGTGCTTACTTCTAGGGGAGGAATAACATCTCATGCAGCAGTGGTGAGCAGAGGACTGGGAATTCCATGCATTGTTGGATGCAGTGCCATTACCATTGATGAGGAGAAAAGAGCTATGAGAGTAAATGATATTGTTCTTACTGAAGAAGATGTTATTACTATAGATGGAACTACAGGTAGAGTAATTAAAGGGGAAGCAAATTTAATTGATGCAAAAATTACAGATGAATTAAAATTGTTGCTTTCATGGGCTGATGAAATTAGAAAGCTTAGAGTTTATGCAAATGCTGATTTGCCTGGAGATGCAAAAAAGGCAATGGAATTTGGAGCAGAAGGAATTGGGCTTTGCAGAACAGAGCATATGTTTCTTCATCCTCTCAGATTGCCTCTCGTAAGAAGTTTGATAATTGAGGGCGGAAAGGGAGAAGTGATTAAACAATTGCTGGAAATGCAGAAAAAAGATTTTCTGGAATTATTTGAGGTGATTAAAGGTAAGCCAATCATAATTCGCCTTTTAGATGCACCTCTTCACGAATTTCTCCCAAATTATGAAGAACTTTTGAAGAAGAGAATAAAAAGGAAGATGAGGGAAGAAGATAAGAAATTATTTGAAATGGTTAAAAGAATGAAGGAATCAAATCCTATGCTCGGATACAGAGGAGTTAGAATTGCTATAAGAATGCCAGAAATATATAGAATGCAGACAAGAGCAATTATTGAAGCAGCTTTGGAAGCAATAGAAAAAGGTTATGAGGCGAAACCACGCATTGAGATTCCTGTTGTTAGCGATGCAAATGAGGTGAGAAGGATAAAAGCTCATATTGTTGATGAAATTGAAAAAGTTTTTGAAGAAAGAGGGAAAAGAATTGAGTATGAAATAGGAGCAATGATTGAACTACCTCGCGCCTGCTTAGTGGCAGATGAGATTGCAGAGGAAGTAGATTTCATGTCTTTTGGAACAAATGACTTAACACAGACAACTTTTGGATATAGCAGGGATGATGCAGAGGAGAAATTTTTAAGATATTATGTTGAAAATGGAATATTGAAGGAAGATCCCTTTGCAGTGTTAGACGAGAAAGGAGTGGGGGCACTGATAAAAATCGCAGTTGAAAAAGCAAGGAGAACCAGGGAAGACATAGATGTAGAAATTTGCGGGGAGCATGGAGGGGAGCCAAAGTCTATTAAATTCTGTCATTTGGCAGGATTAAATGGAGTGAGTTGTTCTCCATACAGGGTTGCAATTGCAAGACTTGCTTCAGCACAGGCAGTGCTTGAGCAGGGAAATAGCAAAGACATTTAACGAAAGATAAAAAGATAGCACTGTGGAGTCCCGAAAAAATTTCTGCTATATACCTTATTCATCTCCTTATGTGAAACTAACGTGGGAAAAGATTTGATGAATAACAAACGATAGCACAAAAATATTTAAAAACAAGTTCTTTTAGCAACAATGCTCAACAGGACAGAGAAATATATATTCAAAAGAAAGCTTGATGAACTTCGTGCCATTAGAGGACAGCATACTGAGCTTATATCTTTATATATCCCTCCAAATCGCCAGATAAGCGATGTAATGGCCCATTTAAGAGATGAATACTCGCAATCATCAAACATAAAATCAAAGCAAACAAGGAAAAATGTTTTATCTGCCATAGAGAGCATAATGTCTCGTTTGAGATATTTTAAATCTCCTCCTCCAAATGGAGTGGTTTTCTTTGTTGGAATGGTTGGTGATCCTCCAAAAATGATTGCAGAAATTGTTGAGCCCCCAATGCCTATAAATACATATCTTTATAGATGTGACTCACAATTCTATCTCGAGCCCTTGGAAGAAATGCTCAGAGAGAAAGATGTTTATGGTCTTCTTCTTATTGACAGAAGAGAATGCACTGCAGGCTTTCTTATTGGGAGCAGAGTAGAAACTGCAGCATATTTAACTTCTAGAGTTCCTGGAAAACATGGGAAAGGAGGACAGAGTCAGAGAAGATTTGAAAGGCTAACAGAAATTGCAGCTCATGAATGGTTTGTAAAAGCAGGGGAAAAAGTTTCTAAGCTTTTCCTGGAAAAAGATGTAAAGGGGGTGCTCGTCGGCGGGCCTGGACCAACAAAAAGAGAATTTGTAAATGGAAATTATCTGGATTACAGGGTGAAAGAGAAAATAATTGGGCTATATGATACAGGATATACAGATGAGTATGGGCTTAGAGAATTAGTGAATGCTGCATCAGATGATTTGGAAGAACTGGATGTAATGAAGGATAAAAAATTAATGAAGAGGTTTCTAGAGGAAGTGAGGAAGGATAGCGGGCTTGCTGTTTATGGGGAAGAAGAAGTGAGGAAAGCCTTGGAAATGGGAGCAGTTGAAGTTGTAATGATTTCAGATGCACTGGAGAAATACAGGATAAAGGCGAAATGTGGTAATTGTGGATATAAAATAAACAAGATTGTGAATAGTCTCAATATACAATGTCCAAATTGTCAGATTCCTATGAATATAGAGGAGAAGAAAGATATTTTGGAAGAATATGCAGAGCTGGCAGAGCAAACTTCTGCGGATGTAGAAATAGTAAGCAGGGAGAGTGAGGAAGGAGAAATACTGTATAAGGCATTTGGTGGAATTGCAGGAATTTTAAGATATAAACTGGAATGATATTAATATTGCAAAAACGATTTTTGGGAAATTAAAAGATGATGCCAATAAATTAAAAAGCTAAGCACATCTTTAACGATTATTATGAATAAATTATCAGTTAATGATGTATGCAAATATATGTTGGGCTTACAGATACACGATTTAACATTCAGTATAAAATTTTAACATTTCAAAAATCCACAGGCAAAAATTATAAAAAGAAATTTTATTCATCCATACAATGAATCCTTTCCTTAATCCTGTTACCTTAGCAAAAGCTGCAAAATATTATCTCACAGATATAAATAGAATATGGAAACTTGATGAAGAAAAAATAGAGAGATATAGAGAAAAGCAATTCAAAAAATTGCTTAGGTATGCATTAAACATTCCTCTTTACAGAGAGAAATATAAAGAAATTGACATAAATAAAATAAATCTTTCAAACATTGAAAAACTTCCATTGCTTACAAAAGAAGATTTGAGAAAAAATTTTCCAGATAACTTACTCCCTCATCATGCTGATAAATCTCGCTACAGCATTGTAAGCACTTCAGGCTCAACAGGACAACCAACTTCCATATACACAGATTTTTTTACCATTATAAAAGCACTCATGGGCTTCTTAAGAGAGCTCAA
>CAZNGK010000134.1:0-4592 GCA_964572575.1 uncultured Thermoplasmatales archaeon
AAAAAAATTTATTTATCATAGTTCACGCCATGCTTCCTGCCTTGTGGAAGCAGATGAAGAGCCACCACATGAGGTAAATGGTGAAGCTATAGATATAGCCTTAACTGTTGCTCTTCTTTTAAATGCAGATATTGTTGATGAAATTCATTTCATGAGGAAAATAGTTATTGATGGCTCAAATACAACTGGATTTCAGCGCACAGCTTTAATTGCAATGAATGGAAAAATAGACGGAGTGGGAATAGAGACAATATGCTTGGAAGAAGATGCTGCAAGAAAGCTGCATGGCAGTAAAAAGGAGGTGGAATATGCTTTAGACAGACTTGGTATACCATTAGTTGAGATTGCTACCTCTCCTTCCATTTCCTCTCCACAGCATGCAAGAGAAGTTGCAGAGAAAATTGGATTGCTTCTGAGGGCAACGAAAAAAGTTAAGCGAGGTATTGGCACCATAAGACAAGATTTAAATGTTTCAATTAAAGGAGGCAATAGAGTGGAAATAAAAGGAGTGCAGGAGCTGAATGATATTCCAAAAATTCTGGAAAATGAAGTGAAAAGGCAGATAGAGCTTATAGAAGTGAGTAGGATATTGAAGGAGAGAATAAAGGAAAGAGATTTAGAAAAAGTCGCCGTAAAGGATGTAAGCAGTGTCTTTGAAAAAACTTCTTCAAAATTCATAAGAAAGGCTATTGAAAAAGGGGTAGTGATTGCTTTAAAGCTTCCTGGCTTCAATGGTTTGATAGGAGGTGTAAAATACAAGGAGCATCGCCTTGGAAAAGAATTTGCAATGCATGCAGAGCTTGAAGGAGGAGGCATAATTCATTCTGACGAGCTTCCAAATTATGGAATTAGCGAAAAAGAGGTGGAGGAAATCAGAAGAAAACTGGACTGCGAAGAAAACGACGCCTTTGTTATTTCAGCAGGAAAAAAGGGCATCGCTGAAAAATGCCTGAAAGCTGTTTTATTAAGAGCGAGGCAGGCGTTGCAGGGAGTGCCAAAAGAAGTGAGGCGTGCTCTGTCAGATGGATTTACAGAATATATGCGCCCCATGCCCACTGCTGCCAGAATGTATCCAGAGACAGATGTTCCCCCTGTAAGGGTTACGAGAACTAGGATAGAGAAGCTTAAGAAAAAATTACCTGAATTGCCCGATGAAAAGATAGGGAGGATGATTAAGCAATATAAGCTTAGTAAGGAGGAGGCAAGGCAAATAGTTTTTTCAGATAGGGATGACATATTTGAGGAATTGGCAAAAAAGCATGGGTATGAAAAATTGATTGCAAGAATTCTTTTAAATATACTCCCAGAAATGGAGAGAGAAGGATATAAAGTAGCCAATATTGATAAGAGAATATTGAGCGTTGTTCTGGAAGGATTGAAAGAGAAGAAATATGCAAAGGAAGCTATAGAGAAGCTTCTGCGACATTTTTCTCAACATCCTTATGATAGTCTGCAAGAAGCAATGAAAGCCTGCAAGCTTGGCTTTTTGAGTGAGAAAGAACTGCGGAAAATAATAAGAAAAATTGTTAATGAAAAAACTGAATTCATAAAGGAGAAAAGAGAAAGAGCAATATCTCCGTTAATGGGTATAGCAATGAAGGAGCTTAGAGGAAAAGCAGATGGTGCCTTGGTAAACAAAATATTGAGAGAAGAAATAGAGAAAATTATTTCTTAGGTTTATCCAGAATATCCTTTATTTCATCAAAATCATCTGGGTTTAAAATATATTTATGCACTCTCCCATAAACTTTTATTTTAATCATGTTCTTCCATTCATTGAGATAAATCTTATCTATTTCTTTCCAGTAAAAAGACAGACTATTTCTATTCAATTGAACTTCTTCTATTTTCTCTATCTCAGGTTCTATTCCTGAAATAACAGAAAAAATATCATGAGCAAAAGCTCCTCCAATAAATGCTATAGCAATTTTCCTCAAAGAAATTTTTCTTTCCAATTTTTTAATAAAAATACTGACTATCCTTTTATCAGTTAAAATTAATTCATGTAATTCATCTGGCAATTTAACTGAAGGAAATCTGGCTATAATTTTTTCCATAAAGAAATATTTCTATGATATTTTATTTTTTAATGAAAAGCGGAGTAAAATTGTGTATCTCTCTTTAGCATTGTTATCTTGACAATATTCCAACCTTCATAAAGAGATGTCCATCAAAATTTCTCATGTTAATACTACATCTCGTGAGTGTGGAGTCCCGAAAAAATTTCCGCTATATAATTCATCCCACTCTATGAAATTAACGCAGAAAAAGATTCGATGGATAATAAAAAGATATGATGAGGGAATGCCCGTATCTGAAATCGCTTTCCTTACAAATGTAACAGAAAGAAGGGTTAGACAAATAATCCAATCATACAAGGAAAAGGGTAGAATACCAATGATAAAGAAACCTGGTAGAAAAAGGAGAAAACTTACACAAGATGAAAAGGAAATAATTATGAAAAGCCTTATGCATGGCTATGGGATGAATTTGTCATTGGCATGCATGAAATAAAAGCAATTGCATACGATACTATAGGACAAACTGCAACTTACAGACTAAAAGTATTTATCTTTAACTTCTAACCTCCTTCTTTTTATTTTAATGAAATTGGAATCGAATGGTTTAAAGTAGTGTAAAAGCAATTCACCGGTTATAAGATTTTTATCATTTGTAAGAGCGTTAGGCAGCCATTATTCAAATGTATTAAGATGAAACTTATTTATGTTATTTATTAATTAGGAATATGGTTACAGAAAAGAAATACAAATGTCCTGTTTGTGGTATAACGATGCACATATATCGAAGAAGAAATGGAAGAAATACACAAATAATTCATGATCACTACATGAATGAAATTGCATTGATATTGAGAAATAAGGGATATGAAATAGAGTTAGAATATCCTCTTAGTCTTAAGAATGCTACAGAAGAAGAAAAATATCGTAAATATTTTAGCGAAGAGAGCTGCATTAAATATAGTTATGAACCTCAAAATAAAAAAGAGCGTGAAAGTGAAATATCGAAATGGAGACGTGTGGATATTTTTGCAAAAAAGAATAACAAAGTCCTATTAATAGAAATTGAAGGAACATCGGATACCTATCCAGAAATGGCCGTCAAGGTAGATAAAATGATGGAATACGATAGAAAAGCAACAATCATCATTTTTAGTGCTGAAGAATTCATTAATGAGGAATATGGTAATAATAAAAAATTAAGGAAATCAAACCCGATGCCAAAGATTATTCGGATTTAAATCCATATATGTATGAGGAATGTTTTAAAAAGCATGGTTTAATCTGTAAATACTGGAATGAAAAGAAGTTAAAAAGCATAAAAAATGGGGAAGATAATATTCTATAAAACTTTGGGGAGAAACTTATAAAATGATGCAATATTCTCATTCATGGACTTGGAAGAAATATTCCCTCTCTTAAGGGAGATAAAAAGTGACGAAATCAGGAATAAGGTAAAGAGATGCTATGAAATTGCGATGGAGCGAGGAAAATGGGAAAATTTGGAAGAAATACCATTTACGCTTTTACTCCAAAATACATATTCCTATGTTGAACATGTAAATAATGTGGCGAGAATGGCATATGAGATAGGGAAAGTTAGGCAAGATGTTGATATCGATGTCCTGCTTGCTGGAGCCTTGCTCCACGATGTTGGCAAGCTTTTGGAATATGAAAAGAGGGATGGCAAAGTTGTGAAATCTTCATTTGGGAAATATGTTCGCCATCCTGTTTCTGGAGCTTTTCTTGCCATGGAAGTGGGGTTGAATGATAAAGTTGTGAATGTGATTTCTGCTCATTCGAAAGAAGGTGAGATGGTTGAAAGGTGTAAGGAAGCGATAATAGTTCATCATTGTGATTTTATAGATTTTGAAATAGCGGGGGGAGGAAAATGAAGGTAATGGAAGAAGTTTCAGCTGGAACGGAAAATAAGAGAGATTGCATAGTTAAAGTAAAGCCTGGTGATGGGAAAGTAAATGTTATAAGCAAGACCGCAGAGCTTTTTGGAGAGCATATAGAAGAGATGATAAGCAAAAGGCTTGAAGAAATAGAGATAGAGGCAGATGTAGAAGTTATAGAAAGTGGAGCACTTGACTATGTAATATTGGCGCGTTTAGAGTCTGCTGTGGCTAAGGCAATAAGAGATGAGATTCCAGATAAAAAAATTAGGAGAGGAAAAACTTCTAAGGATAGAGTAAGGAGAAGCAGGCTTTATGTTCCAGGTAACAATCCTCGTTTCATAAATAGTGTTGCTGTATATGGTTGTGATTGCACCATCCTCGATTTAGAAGACTCTGTTCCTATGGAAAACAAGCACGATGCTCGCTATTTGGTTAAGAATGCTTTAAAGACAATGGATTTTGGAAATGCTGAAATATGGGTGAGGATAAACAAGGAAATGGCAAGAGAAGACATAAGGCAGATAGCCTATGGAAGTCCACATGGCATATGCATTCCGAAGGTAGAAAGTAGGGAAGATGTGGAAGTTATAGAAAAAATTCTTGATGAAGCTGGTATTGATTGCCATTTAATGCCAATAATAGAAACTGCAAAAGGAATTGCGAATGCAAGAGA
>CAZNGK010000135.1:0-4549 GCA_964572575.1 uncultured Thermoplasmatales archaeon
TTTTAAAATTTTAAAGAAATTACTTGCATGAGAAAAAACATTAAAAAAATTCTTGGCATGGCAGTAATAATTGCAATGATATTTAGCAATTTTTCATTTTCAATAAAAGCAGATAATATTAACAGAGGAGACCTATTGCTAAATGAAACTTTTAGCGGAAGTTTTCCTCCTGCTGGATGGCAAATAGATGCTCATGAGGAAAACTGGTTGCAAAGCGATACAAATAATGCTGGCGGTTTGTCGCCAGAAGCAAAATTTTATTGGAATCCTTCTTTTGATGAAGTAAGCAGGCTTTACACCATCCTGGATACATCTGGCTATAACTGGCTTAACATTTCATTTATGCATTATGTAGATGGCTATTCTTATGGAAATGCAGACTATACATTGAGAGTGCAAGTGAGTACAGATGGCTCAACTTGGCACGACGTATGGACATTTGATGGCATAACTGGCACATATGGGCCAGCTAAAGAAAAGATTATAATAACAGATAATGAAGGTGTTGGTTCCTCCTCGCTATACCTCGCTTTTGTATTTGATGGATATAGTTGGGATATTGACTATTGGTACATAGACAATGTTACTGTATTTGCTACATTTTTAGAGCCCGATATAAGAGTTGAGCCTGCTCATATTGATATGCAGTGGCCTAGCGAAGGAAATAAAACATTCAGTAAAAATGGCATGGAAATATTGTTGATGCAAACTTCAGACAAATTAAAAATAAATTACCATATAAACGATTATGACCTGAAAAAAGTAATAATTGATGAAAAAGAATACTATAAAATTATTCTAGGTGAGGAACCGAATATTATGGAAAAAGGCAAACCTGCTCTGCCCTACATTAATAGAAGTATTATTATTCCAGATAAAGCAAAAGTGGAAGTAAGAGTTGTTGACTCCAAATACAGAGAATATAGTCCAATAAATATTGTTCCTTCAAAAGGATGCATCACCAGGGATATAGATCCAAGTAAAATTCCATACACATTTGATGAAGTTTATACCAAAAATGAATGGTTTCCCGGAAAAATAGCTCAATTAGGAAAGCCTTATATCATTCATGATTACAGAGGCATAGTAGTAAGAATTAATCCATTTCAATATAATCCAGTAACAAAAACATTGCGGGTATATAATGACATTACTATAGAGATCTACTCAAATGGAACAGATGTTGTAAATGTAATAGAGAGAGATTCTCCTCCTTCAAAAATAAATTCCTATTTCAGACTTATTTATGGTAGACATTTTATCAATTTTTTAGATTCGAGATATGCTCCTGTTGATGAAGAAGGGGAAATGCTCATAATATGCTATGATGACTTTTATGATGAAATGCTTCCTTTCGTTGATTGGAAAAATATGAAAGGAATAAAAACAACAATTGTAAATGTTTCTTCTATTGGAAATGAAAGTGCCATTAAGGACTATATTGCTAACTATTATAATACTCATGACCTGGCATTTGTTTTATTAGTTGGAGATGTTGACCAAGTTCCTACTTTATATTCAGCAGGGGGAGCTTCTGACCCAAGCTATTCATATGTAGCTGGAGATGACCATTATCCAGATTTATTTGTAGGCAGATTTTCTGCCCAAACAGAAGAGCATGTGATAACTCAAGTAAATAGGACAATCCAATATGAAAAATATCCTCAAGCTTTAGATTGGTATAGCAAAGGCACAGGCATTGGTTCTGACGAGGGCACTGGAGATGATAATGAATATGATTGGGAACATATTCGCAATATCCGATCTGATCTCCTAAATTATACATACACACTGGTGGATGAGTTTTATGGCGGGTCACAGGGCGGCAACGACGCTCCAGGAAATCCTGATGCAAACGATATTGCCTCTGCGCTTAATGAAGGACGAAGTGTTATCAATTATTGTGGACATGGCTCTTATGATGGATGGGGATGGAATTCTGTTTCAGGTTGGTATGTATTTCAGATTTCTGATGTCAACAATCTTGTGAACGAAAACATGCTTCCATTTATATGGTCTGTTGCTTGTAATAATGGCGAATTTAATAATTATGATACCTGTTTTGCTGAAGCCTGGCTGAGAGCCACAAATAATGGAAAACCAACTGGAGCTATAGCAGTCTTTATGTCTTCAATAAGCCAATCTTGGAGCCCTCCAATGGATGCTCAAGATGAAATCGTAGATATTCTAGTTGAATCATATGCAGACAACATAAAAATAACATTTGGTGGTCTTTCTTTTAATGGCTGTATGCACATGAATGATGAATATGGACAGCAGGGTTATGATATGACAGATACATGGCATGTTTTTGGAGACCCTTCATTGCAAGTATATACTACAGTGCCTTCTTCAATGGATGTTCAACATGAAGACAGCATATCAGCAGAAGATACTTCTCTTGAAGTAACTGTAGACGGCATAGAAAAAGCCTTATGTGCCATCTCTAAAAACGGAACATTATTAGGCTATAATTATACTGATGCTAATGGACATACAACAATTCACTTTGATCCAGTTGAAGAAGGTGAATTAACGCTTGTTGTTACTGCTAAAAATAGAATACCATATATAGCTACAATTGAAGTTGGTAAAATAAGGCAGCCTGCAGAATTTGAACAAATGGAAGGTGTGCTGATAAGATATCCATTTGGTATTTCATATGATGTAATCAAAGAAATGAATGAAGAAGCTGTAGTTGTAACAATTGTAGCAGATGAAAATGAAAAGAATTATGTCGAATCTCAATATCAGGCATATGGAATACAAAACTACAGTTTCCTCATAGCTTCTACAGACACCTACTGGACTCGTGATTATGGGCCATGGTTCGCTTTTTATGGGAAGGAATTAGTTGTAATAAATTTCACATATAACAGACCTCGTCCTAATGATGATTCCATTCCAGAGAGATTTGCCGAGGCATATGGAATGAAAATTTATAATATGAGTTTAGTACATACAGGCGGAAATTATATGACAGATGGACATGGAATTGCTGTTTCTACAGATTTAGTATGGGAAGAAAATTCTAATATGACGCATGAAAAAATAAATGCTACAGTAGAAGAGTATCTAGGAATAGAAACATACCATGTTGTTCCAGATGCTCTGGGAGAGTATATCAAGCATATTGATTGCTGGGCAAAATATCTTGCTCCAGACGTAATAATGGTTATAGAAGTTCCTTCTGACCATCCACAATATGATGAAATTGAAGAGGCAGTTGCATATTTTGAAAATCAAACAAGTTGTTACGGCTGGAATTATAAGATAGTTAGAGTATATACGCCAAATGGTGAGCCCTATATCAATTCTCTGATTTTGAATCATAAAGTTTTAGTTCCTGTAACAGGAAGTGAATGGGATGATGATGCTATTCAGGCTTATCAGGAAGCGATGCCTGGATATGAAATTGTAGGTGTAGAAGGCTCTTGGCTTACAACAGATGCCTTACATTGCAGAACTAAAGGAATTCCAGATAGAGGAATGCTTTACATAGAGCACACTCCTTTACAAAATTGCAGTCCATCTGAAAATGGTTTCTTAGTAGAAGCTGAGATTATAGCCTACAGTGGGGCAAATATAACAAACGCTTCTGTTTACTGGAAGGTAGAAGGGGGAAGTTGGAATGTGGTAGAAATGTCATTTAATAATGATGAATATCAAGCTTATATTCCAGAGCAACCTTATGGCACAGTGATTTATTATTACATTCATGCTGAGGATTCTTCTGGAAGACAGACAAATCATCCGTATGTGGGAGCTTTAGGAGCACATTCATTCATGAGTCTGGGAGATATTGCCACTGTTGCAACAAATAATGCATCTAATGTAAGCTATCACTCCGCCAAGCTTAATGGTTATCTGGAAGATATAGGAGGAAGTGCATGCCAAGTATGGTTTGTATATGATACAGTTTATCATGACAAATGGCAGGATTACGCTTACAATACATCAAAGAAGTTTATGACTTCTTCTGGAATATTTAGCTGTAACGCATCCGGATTGACCCATGGAACAACTTATCATTTCAGAGCTATAGCAAGTAACGATGCAGGAACAGCAATGGGAGACGATTTAACATTTACAACGCTTGCAAATATTTCCTCAGAGCTTTTAGCAATATATAATGATGGAGATGGTAATCTAATTATTTCAGATATTACAGTTCATTACAGAAATGGAGAGCCAGCTGGATGGTTAACTGCAAAGCCAACATCATTTATTGTTTCTCCCAGCAGTGTGGAATATGTAAATGTTTCTGCTGACTCTACATTGCTGCAGGCTGGAGAATACCATGCATGGCTTCTTATTTATTCTAACGATCCAGATGAATCTCTATATAATGTTACCGTCAATTTAACTGTCATATCTCTTAATCAACCTCCAACAGCAAGCTTCAGCTTTACGCCAATAAATCCAACCTCTGCAGATACCGTTTCATTTATTGATAAAAGCACTGACTTAGATGGTTCCATTGTAAATTACACATGGGACTTTGGAGATGGAAATATAAGCTATGAAAAGAATCCGAAGCATAAGTATG
>CAZNGK010000136.1:0-4530 GCA_964572575.1 uncultured Thermoplasmatales archaeon
GAAAATCAGCACTTACTTATTCCAATAACTATTTTTTCTCCTTCAATTTTCCATTCCTTTACATGTTCTCCTTCTGGAGTGTTTTTGTATATTATCTCCTTGCTCCTTGTTTCATTTTTTACATATTCTTCCAAGCTTCCAAGTCTTTCTCTGTCTATGTCCATTTCAACAATGATTTTTTCTTCCATTTCCAAGTCAAGTTCTTTTCTCATTTCCTGTATTCTTCTTATAACCTCTCTTGCAAATCCCTCTGCTAAAAGCTCAGGCGTCTGCACAACATTCAATACAATGATAATATCATTTTCCCTACCAACAACATATCCTTCTTTTTCTTTTAATTCAACAATGTAATCTTCTTTTTCTATTTTATACCCATCAACTGTTACTTTTCCTTTTTCCAATTCATCAAGAGAAGCATTTTCTATTGCCATTGCTACCTCTTTTGCTTTTTCCCTATATTTCTTTCCAATTGTTGCATAATTTGGCTTAACTATTTTCTCCATATAATGAGAAACATCATCTGCAAAAACAATTTTTTTCACATTTATTTCTTCCTTAAGCAAATCTGCAAATTCCTCTACGCTTTCATTGGCAACTATAATGGCTTCTTTCAATGGATATCTCAGCTTTATTCCTTTCTTAGCTCTTAGCGCTCTTGCCTCCTCTGCTATCTTCCTCACAATATCCATTTTTCTTTCCAGATTTTTATCAATTAATTTTTCGTTAAACGCCGGAAAATCGCACAAATGCACACTTTCTTTTCCATTCATATCCAGATATATTTTTTCTGCAATGAAGGGAGTAAATGGAGCAAGAATTTTTGCAACATTTATTATGACTTCATATAAAGTTGAGTAACCAGCAAGCTTATCAATGCTCTCTTCCTCCACCCAAAATCTTTTTCTTGAATTCCTTACATACCAGTTGCTCAAATCATTTACAACAAAATTTTCTATTGCACGAGATGCTTTATGAATTTCAAAATTCTCCATTTTTTCTTCTACTTCCTTAATTACGCTGTGAAGGCGAGAAATAATCCATTTATCTATTGCCTGTCTTTTTTCGAATTCAACACAATTTTTCTCATAATCAAATTTATCCAAGGAGGCATATGTTTTATAGAATGAATATACATTCCAGACAGTCAATAAAAATTTACTCAGAACATCCTTTATTGCTTTCTCATAAAATCTTTTTGGTTGCCATGGTGGAGAAGCTGAGAGCAAATACCATCTGAGTGAATCTGCTCCATATTTTGAAAAAATTTCATTTGGCTCGACATAATTGCGAGCTTTCTTCGACATTTTCTGCCCTTTTTCATCTAAAATTAAGCCTAAAGTGAGTACATTTTTATATGAGGGTTCATCAAAAATAAGTGTTGAGACAGCAAGTAATGAATAGAACCATCCTCTTGTTTGATCTATGGCTTCACATATGAAATCTGCCGGGAAATTCTGCTTAAATTTTTCTTCATTTTCAAATGGATAATGCCACTGAGCAAAGAAAGCTGAGCCTGAATCATACCATGCATCAATCACTTCCTCCACTCTTTGCATTCTTCCTCCACATTCACATTTCAAAAATATTCTGTCCACATAAGGGCGATGTAAATCAAGATTTTCTGGCATATTTTCTGCTAAACTTTTTAATTCTTCTATACTTCCTATACAAACTTCTTTCTTGCATTTTTTGCATACCCATATTGGCAACGGCGTACCCCAATATCTTTTCCTTGATAAAGCCCAATCCCTTACCTCTTTTATGAAATCTCCAAATCTCCCATGCTTCAAATAAGATGGATACCAGTTTATTTTTTCATTATTTTTAATCAGATTTTCACACAGCTTTGACATCCCAATAAACCACGATTCTATTGCATAGTAAAGCAATGGTGAATCGCACCGCCAGCAGAAAGGATACTGATGCTTGTATGTTTGCTTCCCTGCAAGGAGGTTTCTTTGTTTTAAATCTTCTATGATTTCCTCATCTGCATCCTTAACAAATTTTCCTGCCCATGGTTTGACTTCTTCTTTAAATTTCCCTTCCAAGTCAACTAACTGAATTACTGGCAATTCATATTTCATACCAGCTTCATAATCTTCTTCACCGAAAGCCGGGGCAATGTGTACAATGCCCGTTCCTTCATCCATTGTTACAAAATCAGCTAAAATAACATACCAGCATTTTTTATCTGGCTCAATAAATTTGTATAAAGGCTCATATTCCACACCTTCTAACTCGTTTCCTTTCATTCTGTCCAGCTCTGTATATTCCTGATTTTTCAGAAGAACAGCAGCTCTTTCCTCTGCCAGTATAATTTTTTCCCCATCATATTCTATTTTTATGTACCATTCATCAGGATGGACAGCAAGGGCAACATTTGAAATTAGAGTCCATGGCGTAGTTGTCCACGCCAAAAAATATTCATCCTTATCTTTCACCTTAAATTTTATGAATATAGATGGATCCTCTACTTCTCTATAGCCTTGAGCAACTTCATGTGTTGAAAGAGTTGTTCCACATCTCGGGCAATAAGGTGTGACTCTATGGCCGCGGTGAAGCAAACCTTTTTTCCATGCTTCTTTAAGAGACCACCAAACTGATTCAATGTAAGAATTATGGAGTGTAATGTAAGGGTTATCCATGTCGATCCAGAAACCAACTCTTCTTGTCATATCCCGCCATGCTTTCTCATATTTGAAGACACTTTCCTTGCATTTCTCGTTAAATTTCTCTATTCCATATTTTTCCAGTTCCTGCTTATTTTTTAATCCAAGTATTTTCTCAACTTCAATCTCAACTGGCAGACCATGAGTATCCCATCCCGCCTTCCTCTCCACATAAAAGCCCTTCATTGTTTTGTATCTTAGCACAACATCTTTGACTGTTCTAGTTAGCACATGCCCTGGATGTGGCAATCCATTTGCAGTTGGAGGGCCTTCGAGAAAAACAAATTTTTCCCTCTCTCTATTTTTCTCAAGACTTTTTTCAAATATATTATTTGATTCCCAGTAGTTCAAGATCTCTTCTTCCATTTTTGGATAATTTTCCATAGTCAGAGCAAATAGAGGAAGTATTAAAATATTTTTTTATGCAATCTCTGGTCCAAATGTCTTTTTCTTTTTTCCACCTTTATCAAATCTTATTTGTGGCAATGGTATAGGAGGAGGTAATTTAAGTTCTCTCGCAATTGTAACAGCTTGTGGAACACAATAATGCATTATTGCAGTGTGAATCTGCGATGCCACTTCATCAGGCATATTCTTTTTCTCCTGCCATCTCTGTGCTATTTCCTCTGCATCTTCTCCTTCATATAAAAATTCTCCTTCAAACTTAATCATACCAACAGGACCGTAACTCGCCACATATTCAAATTCAACCTGTGCCTCTCCTTTCTGTATAACAGAAAATAAGGTTATATTGCTGTTGTGATCTATGCGTATATTCATTGGACGAGAAAAATCTTTTATGAATCTTCTTGCTTCAATGCTCTTCACTCCCATGTTTTTGATTTTCATATGTATTCAAGTTTCTTCGCTATTTAAATGTTTCCGATGGGCTTTTGGCATAATTTTCTGTCTCGCCAATGAAGTATATCCTTCATTTTAACAAGTAGAATTTCAAAATTTAATTGAATGAAAAATTTAATTGAATGAAAATAACAAGTTATAGTATATCAGTTCTGTTTTAATAACTCGCTACACATTATTCATTTCTTTTAATTCTTTTTCTTGCTTTTCTTTTCTAACTCTTTCTTCTTCTATAGCTTCCTCATGCTGTTTATCTCCTCTCTTTCCTCTCAGTCTTTGAGATAGATTTCTGATTGCCTCTTCATGTCCATAGCAGATAAGGGTGTCTCCTCTTATTATTGTTGTATCACCAGTAGGAGCTCCTATAAATTGCTCTTTATCTCTTATTTTTCTGTATATGCCCAAAACTAAAATACCCTCTCTATCAATTTTAAGGTCTCTCAATTTTTTATTCTCTAACCAGCTTCCTTCTCTAATTTTGAATTCTCCTATTGAATAACCCTTGCTGAGTCCTAAAAGTTGCTCATAATCATAAATTTTTAAACTGGTAAGTTTTTCTAAGGCTCTTTTAATAAGCCACCTCATGCCATTGTCTATCATTTTAGAGCGTGCAAAGAGATATATTATGAGGAGTCCAACAAAAAGCCATAAAAGGCGGGCAGTAGCTTCTTCTCTTCCCTGTCCAACAAAAGTTAGCACTAAGGTAGCCATTGCAGATGCTATTCCAGCGCTTCCAAGAAATATAAGTATTCTTACAATTTTTCTCCTCACAGGATGAGAAACAACATATTCAGATTCTGAAGTGGTGAAGCCTGTTCCAGAAAAAGCTGATTGAGCCTGAAATGTTGCCATTTCTCTGGATAAACCTGTCATTTCTAATGCAACTGCCCCTATCCTCACTATAATTATGGAAAAAAGCACCACTATTAACAGAGAGATTAAAGCTATCATTCTATCTGCTAAAATTAAGAAGAGTTATTTAAAGAATTTTTTATTTTTA
>CAZNGK010000137.1:0-4467 GCA_964572575.1 uncultured Thermoplasmatales archaeon
GCTAGGCCTGCAGCAACACCCATCATGTTTGCTTCAGATATGCCAACATCGAAGAAGCGTTCTGGAAAAACTGTTCCAAATCTTTTTGTTTTTGTTGAAAGGGCAAGATCAGCATCTAAAACAACAACATTTTCATTTTTATAGCCAAGCTCTATTAAAGCACTGCTGTATGCATCTCTCAAATTACGCATTTTATTTGTTAAATATGCACTAACCATTTAACTCACGCTCCTCTTGCTCAAGCTCACTCATAGCCCTTATATATTGTTCATGCGTTGGAGCCTTTCCGTGGAATGAGAGTGTGCCTTCCATGAAAGATACGCCTTTTCCCTTTATTGTGTGTGCAATTATGAGAGTGGGTCTTTCATTGTGCTTTATCTCATGAAAAACATTCAATATTTCCTCTATATCATGTCCATCTATCTCCACAACCTCCCATCCAAATGCCTTCCATCTTAAAGCGAGAGGCTCATCATGCATTATCTCTTCTGTCGGTCCATCTATTTGCAAACGATTTCTATCAAGTATGGCAATAAGATTGTTGAGACGAAAATGAGATGCTGCATTTGCAGCCTCCCATATTTGACCTTCCTGCACTTCTCCATCTCCAAGTATGACAAAAACTCTATAGTCACGGTTATCCAGGCGGGCTGCCAAAGCCATGCCCACACCAACGCTAAGTCCCTGCCCTAAGGAGCCAGTTGACATGTCCACGCCAGGCGTTATCATACTTGGATGACCCTGCAGAAAATGCCCTATTTTTCGTAGATTGTATAGCTCTTTCACAGGAAAATAGCCAGCCAGAGCCAGAGCAGCATATAAAGCGGGAGCAGCATGTCCTTTAGATAGAACTAAGCGATCTCTATCCTCCCATTTTGGATTCTTTGGATTGTGTCTCATCTCATGGAAATATAGGCATGCAAGTATGTCTGCTATAGATAAACTTCCTCCAGGATGACCAGAGCCCGCTCTATATACAGATTCTATTACCCACTTTCTTATCTCCAAAGCCTTTCTCTTCAATTCTTTTATAAGAGTTGCATCATGCATTTTATAATGAATTGCATTCAACTATTTATTGGTTGTTTTCATAATATGCTTTCTCATATATTTTTTTAATTTCTTTCATGCTTGCTTTCCTTGGATTGAATCGTAGCAGTGCATCTTTTGCTGCTTCTTTTGCCATTAAATCGAGCTTATTGTTGAAATCATTTTCATCAATATGGCTTACAATGCTTTTCATCCCAATTTTTTCTTTCAATCTTTTTATTTCTTCAACAAGCATATGAGCATTTTTTAAGCCCAGTTCTTTTGCAATTTTGTTGTATCTTTTCTTTGCTATCTCATCTTTCATGTTATATTTCATTGTTTCATCTAACAAAAATGATATGGCTAAGCCATGTGGAATTTTGAATATGCCCATTTTATGAGCCATTACATGGCATATGCCTACGCGGGCATTTAAAATAGCGATGCCAGCCATGCATGAAGCGTAATGCATGGTTTCCCTTGCTTTTTGGCTGCCGTTAAATGAGGAAAGCAAATTCTCGAAAATTATTTTTATTGCTTTTATGGAGAATGCTTGTGAAAAAGGAGAGGCTATATTCGAAACATATGATTCAATTGCGTGAGCAAGTGCATCCATGCCAGTATAGGCGACGAGTTTTGCAGGCATTTTTTCTGGTAAACGAGAATCTAAAATTGCTATAATAGGAGCAATATAATCTGCAACCAAGCTATATTTAACGCCATTTTTTGCGAGCACAGCTGCCATTGTAACTTCACTTCCACTCCCGCTAGTAGAAGGAATTGCCACAAGCTTTGCTTTTTTATAATGGTATAAGGAAGCTTTTGCAGTATCTATTACACTTCCTCCTCCTATTGCAATGATTGCATCTGGCTCTTCTCTTTTCAATATCTCAACATATTTTTCAATATCCTTTTCTTCTGGCTCAGATTTTATATCTTTCATGATGAAATATGGCATGTCTATTGTATCTGCAACTTCCTGAGTGAAACCATATTTTATCATTGAATTTGAGGAAAATATTGCTGCTTTCCTTCCTTTTAAATGCAATTTTTTAATACTTTCTCTTCCAAAAACAATCTTTGTTTTCAGCTGGAACATTAGTTTATAATCCATTCAAAATTTATATTTTTATAAAAATTAAAATAAAAGGAAGAGAGGTTTTACTTTCTTTTTCTCCTTGCAATAAGTATCGCTGCCAGCAATGCTATTGCAAATCCAATGAGCTCGAATCCAGGCTGCTCCTTCGGTGGCTTCGTCACCTCAACGCTTATACTTGCTTTATGATATCCTTCTTTCTCTGCTGTTATTGTTATTGTGCCACTATTTTCTGGCTTGTATTTCACGATGCCATTTGCATCTGTCTCGCCAATCTGTGAGCCATCTGCTTTAACTATGGCTCCTTCAACTGGATTGCCGCCCTTTGTCGTAACAACTATTGTCATTTCTTTGCCCTTCTCTATCTTGCTTGGAGCATTTATTCTCAGACCAATGACAACATTTATCTCAACATTCTTTGCCCTTTCTCCTTCCACATCGAGATAAATCTTTCCTGTTTCAAGAGGTATCACGCCAAACATGAGTTTTCCATCATTGCCAGTTTTGCCCACATCTATGACGGAACCATCTGGCATCTCTACTCTAACATCAAGTCCTTCACAACCATTTCCAGTCACTGGATGTGTAACTTTTATTACAATCAGGTTTTCAACACCCAGATATGCAATTCCAGTAGCAGGTTCAATAACAGAAATGTCAGGTGTCACAACTTTGAGCATGCCTGCAGCGGGCGCAAATTGGTTGCCTGTGCCTTTTGGTTTAAATTCAAATGTTATGTTTCCTGTTGCTATGGCGTCGATGCCTGTTATATTGACTTCTCCATTCTTCACTTCAAGCTCAGTAGCCCCATTATATGTTGTTAATGTTGTAATGTTATGAATGCGGAGCGTTCCATTTAATGGCTTACCATTCCAGGTTACTGTAAATGTTACTGTCATATTCTTATCAACATTCTTCACAAGCATCATTGGACTTACTGAAACACTTGCTTTTGTAACTTCAAAGCTTGGTTCTGAACCAGCTGGTATATCATGCTTTTCATTTTTAGATATTACATACAGATAATATGTGCCAGATGTCGTATTTGTATATTTAATTGTATAGTTGCCTTTGCCTTTCTTCTCTATATTTGCATCAGATACTGGTGTCAAATCATCGATTTTAATTTCTCCATTATGCAGCTTTGTAAGCTGGCTTTCATTGAGTATATAGAAGTAAAATCCTGATTCATCTTCATATGATTTATTATCTCTCGTTATATTAACTGTGAATTCTGTTCTCTCTCCAGCAAGTGCTTTACTTGGAGCTAAATCTACGCTTAAATCATGGGCCGCTCTTGATTCTATCAATGCATAGGCATATTTTGTTCCATTGTAATCGAAGGAAGCAATAACTATTATGTTTACTCCCGCTATTGTAGAAGTGAAGTTTGTAAATACATATTTTCCTTCTGTGTTTGCATGTTGAGATGAAACAATTGTGTCTCCCTTTCCATATAATCCTTCTTCATATACTATTGTGACATTCGCATTATAGAATGGCATTTGCTGTGTTTTATCCTTGACCTCCGCTTCCACTGTTGCTGGCGTGTCCACAATTACTTCAGTTGGTGTTACGCTAACATATCCTCCTTCATCCACGGTTATCGTTACATTGTCTGTTCCCTTATTTGGCCATTTTACGTTAACATATATCTTTCCATTTCCATGTGCGGGAAATACCTTTATCCACCATGTTCCATTTCCATGGTATTCATATGCATCTTTTGGTGGAGCATATAAAACATCTCCTTCCACTGTCAAACGCTTTGTTATATTCTCGTCATTGAATCCATGCTCTTCATCGCCATATGTAGTCATATTTTCTCCAAATATCTGCACTTTTATTATCTTAACATTGTGAGCAGGATCAGAAACATTTATTGTTTTTGAGGAAAGCAATTTCAGATTTACTGGTGGAGCTGGTGAAATACTGAAATCTTGACTACCAGTATATTCCCATGTGCTGCTTCCAACAACATCTGCTTTTACTTTAATTATGTAATCTCCGGTCTCCCACATATTTGAACTTAGTGTCAATGTTTTTCCGTTAATGGAAAAATTCATTTTTGTTGTATTGCTTGTTCCTGTATTGTTAATCCATGCATAAAGTTTACCATCTTTATAAACAGAGATATTATAATTGTGATAGAGAATGTCATTTCCGCTACTATCTGCTACTTCAAATATTATTTCTCCTATATCAAATCCTCCAACTGCCGTATTATTCTTCAGACTAACATTTGCCTCCACGCTACTTACGGTGAATATTGTATAGCCAAAGGCATTTGGATTTGCAAATGGACCATCTCTCGCAGTTATATTATATTTTCCTGCTCCATA
>CAZNGK010000138.1:0-4447 GCA_964572575.1 uncultured Thermoplasmatales archaeon
AGCTTATAATCTGCAATATCTGCTATCTCGCTTTCCTCTCTGTTAATCTCAACAATTTTTGCTCCATTCATTTTAGCCACCAACGGAAGCTCATTTGCAGGATAAACAGCGCAGGAAGTGCCTATAACGAGCATAACATCACATTTTTTTGCAAAATCAAAAGCCTTTATCAACGCTTCCCTAGGAATAGATTCGCCAAAGAAAACAATATTTGGTTTTAACACGCCATTACATTCACAATGAGGCACCCCTTTTACCTCCACTTCATTAATTGAATATTCCTTTCCACAACTCATGCATATGAGGCGTGAAAAGTTTCCATGAAATTCTATAACATTTTTACTTCCAGCTCTTGTGTGCAACTCATCAATATTTTGCGTTATTACAGCTTTAACATATCCCAATTTTTCCATTTCAGCCAAAGCATAGTGAGCAGGATCGGGCTTAACATTTTTCATGCCTTCAATCATCTCCGTCAGCATTTTCCATACCTTTGCAGGATTTCTTAAAAAACTTCCAATATATGCATATTCCTCTGGCTCATATCTGCTCCATAGTCCATCTTTACTCCTGAAATCTGGAATGCCTGATTCCGTTGAAATGCCAGCTCCAGTTAAAGCAATGCAATGCTTAGAGTTTGCAATTAATGAAGCAACCTCTTTCATGTTCCTTCTTTCCAGCTCGCCAAATATTCCCTCTGCTCTTTAGTGAGCTTATCTATTTTTATTCCCATTGTTTTAAGCTTTCTTTTCGCAACTTCTCTGTCTACTTCTTCTGGCACTCTATAAACTTTATTCTCAAGCTTTCCTCTATTTTCAACAATCCATTTCACTGCTAACGCTTGATTGGCAAAGGACATATCCATTACTTCTGGTGGATGCCCTTCTGCTGCTGCAAGATTAACTAACCTTCCTTCTGCAAGCACATATATTTTTCTTCCATTTTTCATTTCATATTCAACAACATTTTTCCTTATTTGCCCTTTTCTCACTGCCTCATTTTCAATCCATTGCAGATTTATTTCATTATCAAAATGCCCAGAATTGGCGAGGATGGCGCCATCCTTCATCCTCTTTATGGCATCGCCATCTATAACATGCTTATTGCCTGTGACTGTAACAAAGATATCTCCTATTTCTGCAGCCTTTTTAATTGGCATTACAGAAAATCCATCCATCACTGCTTCCAGAGCCTTAATTTCATCTACTTCACATATTATAACTTTCGCTCCTAAGCCGTGGGCACGCTTTGCCAAGCCCTTCCCACACCATCCATAGCCAACAACAACAAAATTTTTTCCAGCTAAAAGCAATGAAGTTGCACGTAGTATGCCGTCTATGGTGCTCTGTCCAGTGCCATATCTATTGTCAAATAGATATTTTGTGAGCGCGTCATTTACTGCAATTATGGGATAGCGAAGCATTCTCTCCTTTTCCATTACACGCTGTCTTTTAACTCCTGTAGTTGTTTCCTCTGTCCCTCCTATAACATTTTTGAGCAATTGCCTTTGTTTAGTATGCAAAATTGTAACTAAATCACCACCATCATCTAAGGTGATGTGAGGCTTTATCTTCAAAACCTGCTCTATGCACCAGTAATATTCATCATGGTTACCCCGCCAGGCATAAACACCAATACCTTCTTTTGCAAGATAGGCAGCAACACTATCATTTGTAGAAAGAGGATTTGAACCAGCCAAAGTAAGAGTAGCTCCTCCAGCCTGCAAGGTTTTCATGAGCACAGCTGTTTCCTTTGTCACATGAAGACAAGCTGCAATTTTTATTCCCTTCAAAGGCTTATTTTTTTCAAAATCCTTTCTTATGTCCTGTAAAACTGGCATATGTTGCAATGCCCATCTGACAAGCTTTTCTCCTTCCTTAGCTAATCTTATATCCTTAACTTTGTAATTCATGAATCGTATTAGCTCATGTAATTTAACTTTATCTGATGTGAAAATACTTAGTTTTATAGAAAATAACATATTCGAAGATAGATAATAGATAGCGAGCTTTAACATATCATCAGCACCGATAGATTACATTAAAATTTATATATACTTTTTTATGTTTAATATATATGAGAAAGGGAAAAATTGCCCTATGGGTTTGTGTAGTTTTATTACTATTAAATTCCTATTGGAAAGAGAAAGATGTAGCAAGTTATAGCGCCAAAAGATGTTTGAGTTGCGATAATGAAGCAAATCTATCGGATTTATATAAGAATAAATTTTTATTAGAAGATCTTTTGAAAGAAATATCTTCATTCAATCACTATTTTCACTCCATTATGCATTCTTTTATTAATGTATTTACCAAAAAATTGCCAGAAAAGTTTGATTGGCGAAATATACAGGGAATTAATTTTCTTACCCCTGTTAAAAACCAAGGAAAATGTGGAGCATGTACAGCATTCGCTTATGTTGCTGCATGTGAGGCTGTATTAAATATCAAAGCTGGTCAACCATTGAAAAATAATGACCTTTCCGAGGCTTGGGTGATGTTTACCCTTGGATCCGGAGATTGCAGGTTTAGAGGTGTCCCAATGTGGTTATTCAATGGTATTATGAACATTGGAATTGTGGATGAAGAATGTTTTCCATACGATGGAGCCATCAATGGTGTTAACTTACCTCGCTTTGGATTTTGTTCAGATTTCTACAAAAGGATAAAACGCTTTACGCCTGGAGAGCATATTTATACAAATTTGGGCGGAAAAGAGATGCACACACAAATGATAAAAAATTGGCTTGTAAATTATGGACCCGTAGTGAGTGTTAATATGCTTGTGTATCCTTCTTTTTTGAATTATACTGGAGGAATATATGAACATCGACCAGGAGAACATATTTACCTAAAAATGCCTCTTCATTCAGTATTGATTGTTGGATATGATGATAATGAAAACTGTTGGATATGTAAAAATAGCTTTGGGACAAGTTGGGGTGAAAATGGTTATTTTAGGATAAAATATGGAGAATGCATGATTGAACAAGTTGTAGCGGTCATATATCCATTACATCCTCCAAAATTTGATTCACCACATGAAGGTTCTATTTATATCGGTGGTTTAGAGATACCTTATGGTGCATGGGATCTAATGGGATTATCTATTCCTATTATTATAGGAAAAATAAAAATCAAGCCCTATCTTCTGGACGAAAAATCAATAAGTAGAGTAGAGTTCTATATTGACGATAAACTTTATTTTATAGATGAAAATGCACCATTCGAGTGGATATGGAATGAAAAAATATTTGGTATTCATGAAATAAAAATTTTAGCTTACGATGCTGGCGGAAAGATTGAAACAATTAAATGGCTAAATGTTTTGATCTTCAATGTATAAAGTGCTTTCTCTTGTTTTTGTGAAGCGAATATAACATTGATTGTTAAAAAATTTGATGCAATATCAATTAATTATTTTTATTAGTAAATTTTATCATTTGACTTTGTCATTTAAAATGCAAAATGTCATTGTATAATTTGCCATTTGCAATTTTTACTATATTTTGCCATTTCAAATTAGATCCTTGTCTTCATAACGCGTATAAAATCACCAAAAATTGCCGGAATCTTGGGTACAACATCACCCAAAATGTGGAAATGAAAACCATTTGACGGATAAACAGTGGTGAAATCAAATTACACAAAAACATTTTCAATTCTATTTATATTAACATTGTTATAACTATTCATAAACAGAATCACTATATTGGATGCACCCTAATATTAACAATATCTGGCTGGTATTCACTAAATTTTGGAAAATACTGTTGGTATGAGAAATCACTCGCGGTTAAATTGTATATTTGTTGTCCACTTGGCAATATAACTCTCCTAGTAAAAGTGCCCCATGCTCTATCTCCCTCATAAATATAGTCTATCCTCCACGCCTTAGAAATAGGATTTCTATCATAGTAAATTTTGAAAGAAAATTTCATAAAAGTTGCGATAAACTCAAGATATCCTCGATCATAATAGCTTTTTACAGTATAATTAAATGCTATACGCCCTTCGACATCCCCATCTGGATTTATAGTCCAATTTACCTCTATCTCTTTTTTTAAATCCCATGTAACAGAGGGTACTCCAGTGTAAGGAATAAACACGTCTATTTTCCCTATATAGGCAATCTGTGAATCGAGATTTAGATTTTGAGAACTTATAATAACTTCATTTTTGCCCATTTTTTCATTATTATTTACATCCCTAACAAATACATTTTCAGATATCCCAGACAACATTAACAAGCAAAACCCTATTACCATTATCCATTTTTTCATTTTGGATTCCCATAATTATATATAAAAATCATTTTTAAATTTTAGGGTGAGACTGTCAAGAATTTGAAAATTTTAAAAAATAAGAAATGCCCCTCCTGATGAAGAATCAGGGGGGATGAATATGCTTCACCAGTTAATAGAATTAGTTAGAAAGAAAAATATTTT
>CAZNGK010000139.1:0-4400 GCA_964572575.1 uncultured Thermoplasmatales archaeon
ATGATGGCACCATTACGCTTGAAATTTTTGCCGATCACGACTATGTGCTACTGGCGAAGAAAAAATTTGAAGAAATGTGGAAAAAGTTGTGATGCATGCTATTAGAAACAATTGATATTTTATTAAAAAAACCTATAAAGTCGTTCTTTTTTAGGGGGCAATGAATGCTGTTGAAGTAAATGAACTTGTTAAAAAATATGGCGAATTTGAGGCGGTGAAAGGTGTAACATTTAATGTTAATGAAGGAGAAATTTTTGGTTTAATTGGTCCAAATGGGGCTGGAAAAACAACGATATTACGAATTATTGCAACACTCATTCAAATTACAGAGGGCAGTGTTAAGGTATTCGATTATGATGTCGAAAAAGAGGCAGATGAAGTTAGAAAGCTAATCAGTTATCTTCCAGAGGATGCTGGAGCATATAAAAATCTGACAGGAAGAGAATACCTTTCATTCATTGCAACATTTTTTGGTGGAAAAAAAGAGATGGTTGAAAGAGGTATAGAAATAGCAAGCCTTGGAAAAAGAATAGATGATAAAATAGATACATATAGCAAGGGAATGATACGCCGCCTCCTTGTGGCAAGGGCGCTGATGAACAAACCAAAGCTTGCCATTTTAGATGAACCAACTTCGGGCTTAGATGTTATAAATGCTCAAGAAATAAGGAAGATCATTCAAGAAGTTGTAAAGGGGGGCACAACAGTGCTTCTATCCTCCCATAATATGCTTGAAGTCGAGTTTTTATGTCATCGTATAGTCTTAATTAATGAAGGAAGAATTGTAGAAGAAGGGCATCCAGAAGAACTCAAAGAAAAACATGATGCAAAAAATGTTGAAGAAGTTTTTCTTAAGGTGATGAAATGAGTTTGATGGCATTGATTAAGAAAGAAGTAAAAGAACTCTTAACTCCTGCAACTATATTGCCCATCATAGCAATGACTCTTCTTTTTGGCATGCTTGGAAATGCTATAGGAGGGGCTGTTAAAGAAGCAGGAGAAAAGCCATTGATAGGTATTGTTAACGCCGATAATGGAAAATTTTCTGCCATAATTAAAGAAGAATGCAATAAAATGGCAGAGATAATTTACAATGGAAGTAGCGAGAAAGATATTGAGGAAGGATTGAATATCCTGAAGGGCAAAGGTTCTGCCCTTATTTTTATACCTGCAAACTTTAGCGAGGAAATATATAAAGGCAGTAGAGGAAAAATTTACATTTACTGGATAATGCGTGGAGCAGGCATAATGGATTCAGTTCCTTTTGGTGCAGTAGAGAACATAATAAATTTGATAGAAACAAAAATTTCAACTATTTTGGTAGAGGAAAATGGTGCTAACGCCACAGTTCTTTCTCCAATAAACAGAAGTGAAACAACAATTCTTAAAGGAATAGAAATGCAGGGCATATCACCAGCTGTAATAGCCAGTATGATATCCTCTCAGTCAACAACTGTGCCAATTATAATGATGATTATAATAATTATGGCAGGAGGAATGGTGATATCTTCAATGGGAATGGAAAAGGAGAATAAAACTTTGGAAACGTTACTAACTCTGCCAATAAAAAGAAGATCTATTGTCATCGGTAAGATAGTGGGAAGTGCGATAGTTGGCTTACTTATGGCAGTAATATATATGATTGGTTTTAGCTATTATATTCAATCATTTCAGCAAACACTACCATTAAATCTGGCAGACTATGGCTTGAGCTTAAACCTTCTCGATTATATCCTGATTGGATTATCTGTTTTTCTTGCCCTAACAGCCGCCTTATCACTGTGTATGGTTCTTGGAACATTTGCAAAAAATTACAAGAGTGCACAAACTTTAACGTTGCCTGTATCATTGCTTGCCCTGCTTCCAATGTTTATGATAATGTTCAAAGATTTTGATACACTTCCCTTAGCTTTAAAAATTGTTCTTTTTGTCATTCCATTTTCTCATCCAATGATGGCAATGCGCTCATTAATTTTCAAAGATTATGTCCTCGTTATTGGAGGAATAATATATGTGGCAATTTTCGCCCTTGCCTTCATTGCCTTGGCAGTTTACATATTTAAAACAGATAAATTACTCACTGGAAGGATAAAGAGAGGAAAATGAAAAAAGTTTGGGATGAAATTGCAGAGAGCTTCGATGCCACCCGTCGTTTTCCTTGGAAGGAATGTATCGATTTTATTAAAGAAATTGATGGCACATGCATAGACATAGGCTGTGGAAATGGTCGCCACTTGCCAGCAATGGCAGAAAAATGCAAAATTGCAGTTGGTATAGATTACTCATTTAACATGCTTAAAATCGCAAAGGAGAAAATAAAAGATAATGTTCTATTTGTGTGTTGCGATGCAATTCAACTTCCATTTCATGATGAAACTTTTGATAATGCTCTTTTCATTGCATCCCTCCATAATATAAAGGGAAGAGAAAATAGAATTAAAGCCTTAAAGGAAATGTATAGGATTCTGAAAAAAAATGGAAGAGCTCTCATTTCAGTATGGGCAAAATGGCAGGATAAATGGAGATGGTATTTTGTGAAAGAACTTTTTAAACCATGGAAAGAACATGGAGACATTTTAATTCCATGGAAAAGAGATGAGAAAGAGTTCATGCGTTTTTATCACCTTTATAGCATGGGGGAGTTGAAAAAAGATGTTGATGAAGCTGGATTTGAGATAGAGAGAGCATGGAGTGTAAGAAAAGTAGCAAAAAAGCATGCTGACAACCATTTTATGATTGTGAGGAAATAATCAGAAATTGATTATCCAGAAAGCCATTTCATCGCTTGCTGTATTCCCAGCATTATCATAGGCAACGACTCTCAAAACGTGTCTTCCAAGCAACCTTTCATCTAATAGCCAGGTATATGGCTCCTCCTCCAGATACGCTTTTAATTCATCATCAATATATATCTCCACCCTGTCTATTCCTGTTAAATCGTCAGTGGCAGTAACATTTACTGTAATATTGCCAATTATGACAGTTATACCAAGTGGAAAAACTTCCCTGCCAGAGATGTATAAATATCCTTTTCTTGGCTTTTCTATGCTAAGTGATGGCGGAGTAGTTTCTGTTTTTTCTGTTGTTAAACCAAGCGATGGGTCTCCATATAAATTAAATCCGTAAAGATTGAGATAAAAAGCTGATAATTTAATTGAACGATTTTCTTCTGTGATGGGGAACCCAAAATGTTCATAATAGTATATTTGTGCATTGTAAAGTGCATTTGAACATTTCTGATTTTCGTTGATTAAATAATGGAAGAAGTAATAATCAGTGGAAAAGCATCCTCCATCTGTTACATCCTCCCACTTCTTGGTTACATTATACCAGGTTACAGCAGATGAGCCTATAAATGCAACTGCTGCACCCTTTTCAATAAATTCTCTTCCCATATTCTCAGCTATATACAACTGGAGGCAACCGCCAGAGAAAACAATCGGAGGTTTTTTCAGGCTCAATTCAGAGGCATCTCTAGATCTTAAAATAGTTACATATCGAAGCTCAGTTACTTCCGGAATTTCGTCTCCATCATCATATGTCCAAACATATTTATAGATTCTGGAAATTTCTGAATGTCCCAAAACGTTTACAATTCCATAGCCGTTTTTCCATTCAGATAAAACATTTGAGTGATTTAATGGATAATCGCAGCTATATGTAGAAGGTCTTATTCCCTCCTTCTCATACATTCTAACAGCAGTAAAGCCATTTGGCTCCAGTATGTTGCTCCAGCATTTTTCCATCAAAGTTGCAACGTCAATACGATGCATTTTTCCCATGGCTCTTGTTTCATTTTCATAGGAAACTATGGGTCCAAGTAATAGCGCATTTTTCTTCCACTCTCCGCTGCTGGATTCAAAAGCTATTATTCGCTGACAAATGCTCCTTACATTATCAGCATCATCGCTTGGAATACGACCAACATATATCTCTGGATAGAAATCCGGTTCATCTTCCATATATTCACCAAAATATCCATCTCCGTCTTTATCCCATTCCCCAGTTAAGTCAGCATAATAATAATCAGTGGCAGCCAGCCAGTAAGGATCTTTTTCATGATGCTCTGGATCTGGATAGCAATCTCTCATTGGAATGATATTGCGAGAGCCAACTATAAGGACATATTCAATGCCCCATTCCTCATATTTATCTATCAAAAAGTTTCTTATTTTTTCCTGCAGATCTCTTCCATCATAATTTGATTCTATCCATGAAATTGTCACTATTTTGACAGAATATCCAAGAAATTCTTTCCATTCCTTAAATTTTAAAACAGCATTTTCTAATTCATCAGTTGTTATGATAACATAGTCATAGTTATCGATGCAACCACTATCTGCTTTTTCTGTTTGCAAGCGAGAACCTATTTCTTTTGCCATCTGCATATTTACTGGAGA
>CAZNGK010000140.1:0-4362 GCA_964572575.1 uncultured Thermoplasmatales archaeon
ATTAACATTCTTTAATAATTGTCTGGCACTAATATACAAAGTAGAAGTGTAATAAATAAATTTAATAAAAAGCATCATCCACTCCTTCATTAAAACTATTTCTGCCATTTTCTTTTTCAATGTTTTTTATATAATCATCATATAGGTGAATTTTTGCTGGAATTGCAAAAGGAGCTCCGGGATATGTTATTAAAGCCTCGCCCACTTCCAAAGTCTGAATTTCTTTTTCAAGCTTTGAAATATCCTGCTTTGCTGATGATTTTAAAATATTCCTGTCTCCTTCATCTGCCAGCCCAAGAATAAAGAAAGTGTTAAACTGGCTCAATAACTCTTCCTTTATCAATTTTGGCTGTTGGGTTATTGCACAAAGACCAACTTTAAATTTTCTTCCCTCTCTTGCAATCTGAGCAAATATGCCATCATGTAATACTCTTTGAGCTTCTTCAACAGTAATCAGAACAGGAGAGATTTTACTGAATTTTTCCTTATTTCTGAAAATAGATTTGTTGTAATGTAGTATTTTTCTAGCAATAACAATGCTTGTAAGCAACTCTTCATATTCATATAAGCCGGAGGTGTCGATTAAAACAACCTTTCCAGAATGAAGCTCATCAATTATCGCCTTTGTTGTACTTATACTCTCATCCATATGCACAATATCTGATTCCAGAATTCTTTCTGCCCTTCTTTTCAAAACACTAAATGTAATATCCTGAATTTTCTTCTCAAATGCTTCCACCAATTCTGGAACCTCTTTCTCATGCAATTCAACAAGCCATCTCTTTCCAAATTTTGATTGCAGGGCGTATAAAGCTTCTTTCTGGGCCTCGCTGAATGAAAATATGTCTTCCAAATCCACAACATTTATCTCATGTGCAGATATGGTGAGCCTATTTATTCCAAATTCAGGATGAGGAGAATAAAAAACAGCCCTCTCCTCTGCAAGCGGATGTTTCTTCAGTCCTTCGTAATATTCTCCATGAGGATCTATAATAAGTATGCCATACTTTCCGAGCTTCATGGCGGAGGCGGCGAAAACCCGCATTAAATTGCTTTTCCCCATGCCTGTTGTAGCAAATATTCCAATATGATATGGAATTAATTCGCCTTTTATACCAACCTTCACATCAATCTCTTTCTCACCGCTCCTTATTTTGCCAATTTCTATATCTCCCATATATTTCTCGAGAAATTTATAGTCATCCTTGCCTGCTCTTCTGACCATGCAGAAATGAGATGGCAGAGTTTTCGGCTTGTAAAATTTTCCATTGTAAACATAGCCAAGAGGTTTGCATATACATATTTTGAAAAGTCTTCTTTCTTTCTCCCTCAACCCATATTCTTCCTTCTTTTCATCAAGCATTAGCATGTCGCCTGCTGTCCTTATTCCCCACTTTTCATCTCCTTCCTGTCCATACTGAATGTCCACAACTCTCAGAAAGAAAATCATTTCCTTTTCTTTGTCATCTGCAATTAAAATCTCTCCAATTTTTATGTCTTCTTTATAATTCTGTCTGAAAGCAATTTCTCCAATACTCCTTCCAATTATTCTTCCTATCATCTCATCCCTCTAAATATTCATGATAGTCATAAAATATGTTTTCCCAATCGCTTAAATTCACCCCCGTTTCCATTACTCTTTGCTGTATGATATATTTCAAATAATTTCTCTCTTCCTTAGAGATTTTAACTGCTTTATGGGCCTCTGCCAAAGGATAGGGATAGCCCAAGCAACTAACATCATTGCATAATGCAGATATTTCTGAAAGCATGCCTTCAATGTCATTGCCCATATAATCAACTCTGAAGATAAATCTTGCATAAGGATGAAATTTTACAGCATATATTCCATCTTCTATTTTATAATACCATCGCTTATCCGGCAATATATTATCTCCAAATTTTTTTAATAGAAACAACATAGGAGCATTGCCCATCTTGTATCCACTCTTTTTACTTATTCCAATAATCCCTTCAACAATTCCTTCAACCTTTTCTAATAAACAGCCATCCAGAATAACAGGCACGCCACTTTCTGCACATTTCTTTGCAAGCTCATACTCTTCTCTTTCCCTCCTTTCATCATTCTCTCTTTCGGCATTTTCTCCATAGATTATATCTATGGAAAAGTCCTCAATATTCTTTTCTTTCACTTTCTCTTCATTAGCTAAAACATATCCAACTCTCCTTGCAAAAATCGAGAAGGAATATGCATCGAAAAGCTTAACAGAACTCCCATCTATTGCATATGCCTCACAATTCCTTTTTCCATCAAATTCAATAAAACAATCTTTTTCAAATTCAAATTCGTAATTAATTAATTTTCTAATATGCTCCACTGCCTCATCAATCTTCATTGACTCCGTAATGCTTTTTTGCTTAAATTAATTCTCCATCCTATACTCGACTACTATCTTTCCTTCACTGTCAACAAGACGGCGCATATTTCCTTTTCCGTATATACGCAAACCCTCTCCAAAGTTGTCTATATGTTCCCATCCCCTCATGATAGGATAATGAGGTCACTTTTATAAAATTTTCTTAATTTTTTAGATGGAGTACTGAGATATCCAGAGAATAAAAAATTTGTTTGTCACCATCTCCATTGCTTTTCTGCCTCTATCATCTTCATTTGCTTTTCAGAAATAATGAAATCAGAAACACTCAAAATAATGAAATCAGAAAACACCAAACTCTTCCAGCTTTCTCCTCCTCTTTTCCTTTTGAAGGAATCTGTAGACTGTTGAATGATTTGCACCTTCTAAAAGCATCTCAACAGCTTTTTTTGCCATCTGTAGTTCTTCAATTTTTCCAATTATTGCTACAGTGTGTCCGTATACAGAAATATATGCTCCAGTTGTTTCTTCTATGATTTCTCTTGCCCTGCCATTCTTTCCAATAATTCTTCCAGCTATCCTTTTCACATGCTCCACTTTTTTACCAACCCAATCTCTCATATCAAGTATTTCCAGATAGTAATCATCTTTAAACAGAAGCATTGCCTTTTCTGGAGAAAATCCTCTTCCTATTGCCCTGACAACATTCTCTGCATCTAATTCTCTCAATGCATCTTCTCCCTCAATTTTAACATCTCCTTCTTTTGAATCAATTTCAAGCTTTACTCCATATCCTTCAATTTTTTCTTTTATTTCACCATTTTTACCTATCAGCACGCCCACTCTTTCAGCAGGAATTTTCACATATCTCATTTCATCCCTCCAGAATATATTCCATAAGCTCCTCTTCCCTCACTCTCATAAATTTACGGAAAAATCTTGCTATGTTACGCACATCTCTCTGTAAAAACTCCATTGCCATTGGGTTATCTCTCCTCACAGTTTGCCCAACATCAATTATTACTGGCTCCTCTCCATTCATAAGCACATTATATTCAGAAAAATCTGCATGAACAAGCTGAGCCTTATGATACATTAATCGGAGATACTTCTTTATTTTTTCAAAAACTTCTTCTGCATTTTCAAGAGGAGCATCTTTCAGCAGAGGAGCAGGCTGTTCTTCAGTGCCAATATATTCCATTACAATTACATTTCCCTCTATGGCTATTGGCTCGGGCACCCTCACGCCAGCCTGCGAGAGCTTCTTTAAATTATTGAATTCTTTCTGAGCCCATGCAAAAATTATACTTCTCCTATCTCTTTTAACTCTTGCTGGAGGTTCATACATTAGGTATTTAGAAATGCTCCTGAATGTGGCAGTATTTATTCTGTAAATTTTGACTGCAACCAGTCCGCCTTTACTTTTTGCCCTAAAAACATTTCCTTCTTTTCCTGTTGAAATTGGAAAATCAAAGGAATTTATAAAGCCCTTATTCATAAGCTTCCATAATGCCTGCAGAGTAGCTTTCTCAAAAACTTCTCCTTCCGTCCTTCCTTTCAGAAGTTCCTCCACTTCCGCTATCCAGTTCATAGAAACACTTTCAAACTATCTGGTATCAAATTTCTTTTATCAAGATTTGCTACCTGTGTTTGAGTATAGCGATATATAACATCTGCTTTCTCTTCCTGAAAATCCCAGGGTTTAACAATGAGCAAATCTCCTGTTTTTATCCATTTCCTCTTCTTTATTTTTCCAGGTATTCTTGCAAGCCTTTCCTTCCCATCTTCGCACATAACACGTAGCCTTCCTCCTCCCATGTGCTGATCTACAACTGCCATCATCTCTCCCTGTGGCTTGTTAGGCAATGGCAATCTTTGCTCCACTTCTTCATCCATTATAGGGTTAATTTAAATTGCATATATGAAGATATCGCTTGTGACAGAGATTATGCCAGAGATTATGATAGAAAACTGTAAGAATTAAGTGGATGAAGCTCGATGATTTTGTGGTAAAAATAAAATAGCT
>CAZNGK010000141.1:0-4338 GCA_964572575.1 uncultured Thermoplasmatales archaeon
AATGAAAGCATAATAGTAAAACATGCTGCAGAAGAACTTGCATATTATCTCCAAAAAATAACCTCTGCAAATTTTGAAGTAACAACAAATTCAAGCATAGATAAGAAATTGATTGTGATTGGTAAAAATAATTCTTTAACCAAAGGCATAGAAGATAAAATGGAATTTAATTCCATTATTGAAGATGGATTTAAAATTATGGCTTATAACGGCAATATCTACATTTCTGGAAAAATTGATAGAGGCACATTATATGGGATATATTATTTCCTCGATATTTATCTGGGCATAAAATGGCTGTCTCCAGAGTTTGAAGTAGTTCCGGAAAAAAGAGTATTAAAAATTAGTGCCATGAATGATTTGCAGAATCCTCGCTTTTTATATAGAGAAATTTTTAGTATGGATACTGACGATGCTTATTTTAGACAGCATAACAGGCTGAATGGTTGTAGAGGTGAGACACATCGTCAATATATTGAATATCCGCCTGAGATAAATACATGGAGTAAATATTCTCCTTCAGGAGGACATAATTTTCAGGACATTATAAGCCCTGAATATCATTATGGTGGGCAAATTTTAGCAATGGAAGAAGCTGTTAGGGAGCAGGCTGCCCAATATTTCATTAACAAAATAGCCTCTGAAGGCATAGAACCATGGTATTCATTCTCTCAAGAAGACCGTGGATGGAATCCTGATGCAGCAAGCAAAGCTTTTGCTGAAAAACATGGCAGTTTGGCTGCGCCTATCGTCGATCTAGTGGTAAATGTAACAGAAAGAGCGAGAAATGTTTATCCTGAGGCACATTTAAGCACTCTTGCCTATCAATGGAGTTTCAATCCGCCCAAAAATGTGACGGTGCCACCATATGTAATGATTGAACTAGCGCCCATTGATGCAAATTTTGGTTATTCTTATAATGATGCGGAACATAACGCTATGGCATATTCTGCTTTTTGTGGATGGAATGAAATAGCTTCTTCTCTTGCAGTATGGGATTATATTACCAATTTTCAGAATTATCTACAACCATGGCCTAATATACATGCGATGTGTGAAAACATAAAATATTTTGCTTCAATTGAACCAATAAAAGTTTATTTTGGAGAAGGGGCATATAACACGCTGGGAGCTGAATTTGCAGAACTGAGAGCATGGGTAGCTTCTCGCTTACTATGGAATCCAGAGCAAGATTATAAAGCTTTGATTGAAGAATTCTGCAATTATTATTATGGAGAAGCATCGCCATATATAAAGGAGTATATTGAGCTTCTTCATCAATCATTTTTAGAATCTGGCGAGCGATTGAGAGTAAAGCAACCTATAACCGCAAGTTATCTCAGCCTTGATTTCATTAAAAAAGCAGATGAACTAATGGCAAAAGCAGATGAAGATGCAACAGGAATTTATAAAAAACATGTTCATGAGGCTAGAATTGGCGTAGATATGACTATTTTACTGAGAGAGCATCTATATAAGGCAGAGGCAGAAGAAAGAGGCGAGACATGGCAACATGATGAGGGAAGGAAGGAGAGATTTAAGGAATATGTTAGAGAAGCGAATATAACTTACTATTGCGAGGATTTACCTATTGAATATTTGCTGGAGGCAATTGATGTTGACAGAGTGAAACCATCTAAGCCAGATATTGTTTCCGATGCAGATGAGTGGATTGATTTCCAAGATTTAGATTTTGAATACTGTTGCGGTGCCCATATTGTAAAGGATATGGAGGCATCTGACCATGGAGCTGTTGAATATAATGGAAAAGAATGGGCAATAGTTTTACCTCTTAATTTTTTGCCAGAAGGAAACTGGATTCTATATGCATATGTAAAGACAGATATTAAAGAAAATGCCATGCCTGATGATATTGCTTTCAACATGGGCATTTATCTTGGCTCTGAAAAAGAAATAAAAGTTAGTGAAGTAAGGCAAGGATACGATGCTTTTCAATTTCTGGACATAGTTTCTGGAGCATCTGATAAAATTGCATGGCTTTCATGTGGGAATGGAAGCGAGAGCATTTATGTTGATAGAATTGTAGCTGTAAAAAATTCTGTAAGAATAATAAAGCCAGAAAATGGAATTTATATCATGGATAGGTATATTCTGCCTTTTTATTTTCCCTTAATAGTAGGAAAAATAACGATAGAGACAAGGGTTTCGGGCATGACTGAAAAAGTAGCATTTTATATAAACAATGAACTTAAATTTGAAGATTATGAAAAACCCTATGAATGGCTATGGGATGAAACTGCATGGGGCGAGTATAGAATAAAAGTGATAGCCTATGCTGAGGCTCAAACAGAATATGAAATAGATGTGTTTAAAATTTTTTAGACTCACATCTCAATATACTTTTTAGCCTAACACCTCAATATACGCATTTCAAGATACTGCCCTCACAGTTACTGTCCATCCCTCAAAATATTCTTCTACGTATTCCCGCATCTCTTTAATTATGCCCGCCTTCTCTATTTCGCTCATTCCATCATTTTCCTTGAATTCTTGTTGTACATGGGCGATGCGCAATCCATGCATACCGTCCAAGTTCTCATCAAGAAAATTTGGTGCAAGTTCTCCCACATAAATACATCCTTTTGCATCTGCCACTGGGTAATCCTCCTCATTGGCTATATAATATGGAGTATCTTCTCGGAAAAAGAATTCTTGAGGGTGGCAGTAGTTCTTATCTCTTTCTAGCCAGTCGCATCCATATATCCACTTTTCTGCCTCATTTCCATTATAATGGAAATAGAGCTGATAAAATCTCACGTAAGGCTGTGGGTCCCAGGCAATATAAGCTTCAATAACATAATCGGTAAATGGCTCTGGAATATCACTCAGACCATATTCATATTCATGAATTTTGACAGGAATTTCAAATGTCCATACAGCAGAGTGATTATCGTTATCACTGGAATTGCTTTCATCACTTACATCTGGATTTGAAACATATTGCAGAGAATATCCAGATGCAATAAAGCAGAAATGGGAAACATATCCTGCAACATAATTGCCAACTGGTTGGCTGTCTTCTATTTCATTCCATTTTCCACTCTGGTACATAAAAAGTTTTATGTCTTCATTACTAATATTTTCAGGAATTTCTTCGCTGTTATAATTTATTCCAATTTTAACTGGTTTTGCAAAATTTATTCCATCAGGTTCAAAATGATAAACATTCATGAATTTGGTGCCTTCTTTTTCAGGATATGATGATATTTCAGTAATGGTAATGTTTACTTCATTATTCACGGCATTTTCAGGAAAATCTGTATATACATGATATTCCAAGAAGAATATATTTCCGCCTTCCACGCCAATTATTTTTTCTTCTGTATTATCTGTTTTTGTAAATATTCCAGAGGTGCTTTTTTCCTCAATGCACCCACTCATAGCAATGCCCAAAACCAAAAATAATGCTATTGCCGATTTCATTTAAAAAACCTCCAAGAGCATTGTCAGTAAGCGGAAAAGAATATAAAAGTTTTTGTATAAATATTCATTTAGAAATAAAATGAGAAAATTGATTGTTATGATTTATACAACATTTTTGCTTTGTGCCACATTTTCACTTACTTCTACAATATACTCTAAAACAGCATGTATCTCAGTTGGCAACATCTATTATGTTGATCAGAAACATCCCCTTGCCAATGATAGTAATCCTGGTACAGAAGATTTACCTTGGCTGACAATACAAAAAGCAGCCAATACACTAGAAGCTGGGGATACAGTCTTTATTAAAGAGGGAGTTTATAACGAAAGAGTGATTCCGAAAAATTCGGGGAGAGAAGGAGCATATATATCTTATATGGCATATCCTGGCAATACTGTAATAATTGATGGGAAAAATATTACCTTGCCTTCAGATTGGGGCGGATTGATTGACATATCTGATAAAAGTTATATCAAAATTTTGGGTCTGAAAATAAAAAATGCTGGACCTTATGAGAATGATGCAGGAATTTTAGTTTACAGGTCTAGCCACGTCGTAATAGAGGGAAATTATATTTACAATACTACATCATCCGGCATAGGCGTGTGGGAGAGCAGTCATGTTGTCATAAAAAACAATGAAGTTGAACTTGCATGTAATGATGGTGAACAGGAATGTATAACCATAGCAGGCACAAATAATTTTGAAGTTAAAAACAATCATGTCCATCATGGTGGTGCTGGCACTTTAGGAGGAGAGGGTATCGACGCCAAAGATGGTTCATCAAATGGAAAAGTTTATGGGAATTGTATTCATGATTTGAATAGACTTGGCATTTATGTAGATGCATGGGACAAACATACTTATAATATTGAAGTTTTCCAGAATGTTGT
>CAZNGK010000142.1:0-4297 GCA_964572575.1 uncultured Thermoplasmatales archaeon
TGAAACGCCATCTTTTGCCCACTCAATATCCATTGGCATGCCATAATGCTTCTCTATTTCAACAGCCCATTTTGCAAGCTTAAGAATTTCTTCATCATTTAATATAAATTTATCTGTGAGATGTCCCGGAACATCTTTTTCAATTATTCCTTCCTCTCCATATACAAGCATCTTATTTTTTGCCCCCAGCTTCTTCTCTATAATAGCCTTATAACCCTTTTCTAAGGTTGGTTTAAAAACATAAAAAGCATCGGGATTGACAGCTCCTCTCACAACAAGTTCACCAAGTCCCCACGAACCAGTTATATACACAGCATTTCTAAAGCCTGTTTCTGGATCTATGGTAAATATTACGCCAGAACATGCTAAGTCAGCCCTCACCATTTTCTGCACACCTATCGACAATGACACCTCAAAATGATTGAACCCATGGTCTTCTCTATATGAAATTGCTCTGTCAGTAAAAAGAGAGGCATAGCATTTTTTAATTGCTTCCAGCAGTTGTTCTTCTCCTCTAACATTTAAAAAAGTGTCATACTGTCCTGCGAAGCTGGCGGTAGGCAAATCTTCTGCAGTTGCACTACTCCTTACAGCAACATCTGCATTTTTTCCATAAAGTTCTTCAAGCTTTCTATAAGCTGTGCATGCTTCTTCCTTAAGCTCTTCTGGAAGCTCAGCATTTAAAATCATTTCTCTTATACGCTTTCCCGTGCTTTTCAATTCTTTCAAATCGGTTTTGTCCAGCCCTTTCAATGCCTCTTTTATTTTATCACTAAGGTTTGTCGCATTCAAAAAAAATTTATAGGCTTCAGCGGAAATTGCAAATCCATTTGGAACTTTTATGCCCTTATTAACCAAGTTTCTATATAACTCACCAAGAGAAGCATTCTTACCTCCAAAAAAATTCACCTCATTTTTATCAATTTCATTTAACCATCTGATAAATGCCATATATGTATATCTTTTGTTTTTATAAAAATTTGGAGAATCGAGAAGTTAATAAAAAAGATAGGAAATGCCATTAATATTTCTCAGCATAGAGGAGATAAGAAAGGTTAGAGAAGCTTATCCTGCATAATGTTCTGCAGGATAAGGCTCTGGCTTTAGTCCTTTTCTCTCTCTTATTTTCCTGGTTACTTCATCTTGCAAGAAATCAGGCAATGGCTCAAATCCCATATTCTCTGTACTCCACAGCACGCGTCCGCCAGTAGCTGATCTTATGGCAGAAGCAAATCCAAACATCTCTGCCACAGGAGCTTTTGCCTGAATAATGCTCATGTCTCCTTCCTGCTTTATGTCTATTATTGTTCCTCTCCTTTGTGTAATTTCTCTTGTGACATTACCCATGAGTTCATGAGGCACAGATACGAAAACTTTCTGTATTGGTTCAAGCAAAATAGGCTCTGCAAGTGTCATTGCTCCATAGATGGCATTTCTCATTGCAGGTATCATCTGAGCAGGACCGCGGTGTATGGCATCTTCATGGAGTTTTGCATCCACTAAGCGGATTTTTACCCCCTGCAAAGGCTCAGCAGCTTTTGGTCCAGTATTGCATACTTCTTCAAAAGCTTGCTTAAGCAATTCTTTTACTTCTCCTAAATGCTGTATCCCTTTTGTTACATCAGTTATCAGATTTGCTCCTTTTACTGCAAATGTTCCCTTAGCTTCTTCCTTGCTCATTCCAAGTTCCTCGAGCTGTTTTGCTACTTCCTTCTTATATTTTTTCACATTTTCGGGAATCTTTCCTTCAAGAAGTGCTTCAACAACTTCCTTCTCCAAAGGCTCCACTTCAACATACAAATAGTTATGCTTATTTGGAGACTTCCCTTCAAAAACAGGAGACTTTTTCCTTACTGTTTCCCTGTAAATTACTGTTGGCTCAGAAGTAATTATATCCACTCTATGCTCGTTCTTTATCCTGTATTCAGTGATTTCTAAATGCAATTCACCCATTCCAGACATTAAATACTCACCTGTCTCCTGATTTATTTCAACCTGTATGGAAGGATCTGCCTTTGAAATGTCTCGAAGCACCTTAACCAACTTTGGCAAGTCAGCAGGTCTTTTTGCCTCCACTCTGACAGTTACAACAGGCTCAGAATAGTGCTTTATGCTCTCAAATGCATCTGCATCTGGAACTGTTGTTACTGTCGCTCCTGCATATGCATCTCTTAAGCCTGCTATAGCTGCAATGTTTCCTGCCGGGATGTCCTCGACAGGAATGCGGTCATCGCCTACCATCACTGCCACCTGCTGCACTCTATATGGCTTTGGCATTCCAATAATATATATTTCTTGTCCTTCCTTGAGCGTGCCTGAAAAGATTCTTCCAAAAGTGATTTCTCCAGCATGAGGATCGATGATTATTTTTGTAACCATTAAGGCTAGGGGAGCTTTTGGGTCACATTCCACCATTCCTCTGCCTAACTCGCTATCTAAGTCCCCTCTCCATATATTCGGAATTCTGTATTTCTGCGCTTCCTTTGGATTAGGTAGATGACGAATAACCATGTTTAAAGCCACTTCATGAATTGGGGCTTTCTTTGCAAGAGTTTTCTGGTCTTCATTTTTACAATATTCATAAATATCCTTAAACGTGATTCCCGTCTTCTTCATATATGGAACTGATATTGCCCAGTTATGAAGGGAGCTTCCAAAGGCAACTGTTCCATCTTCTGGCTTCACTGTCCATGCATCTTTGAATTCATCAGGTGCCATCTTCTTAATTAATTTGTTTACCTCTGAAATAATTTTGACAAATCTCTCCTGCATTTGCTGGGCATCGAGTTTAAGCTCGTTTATAAGGCGGTCAACTTTATTAATTAACAAAACAGGCTTCACCCTCTCCTTCAAAGCCTGCCTTAAAACTGTCTCTGTTTGAGGCATTACTCCTTCAACTGCACATACAACGACAATGCATCCGTCTACAGCACGCATTGCACGAGTAACATCGCCTCCAAAATCAACATGGCCAGGAGTGTCAATCAAATTAATTAGATATTCCTCGCCTTCAAATTCATGCACCATGGAGGCGGCAGCAGCATTTATGGTAATGCCTCTTGCCTGCTCCTGCTCGTCATAGTCCAAAGCAAGTTGCTGTCCCGCGAGCTCTTCTGATATCATCCCTGCTCCAGCAAGCAAGTTGTCAGAGAATGTTGTTTTTCCATGGTCAATATGGGCAACTACACCAATATTTCTAATTTTTTCAGGAATATATCTCAAATCCTTTGCTTTCCTTATGTTTTCTTCTTTCCTTCCCATTTCTTCACCTTGCGCTTTGTGCTATTCTTTCAATTTCAAGCTTTTTACTAACTGCAAAACTTGCTGCATCATCATTTGCAGCATGAATAATTTCATCAGCTAAGCATTCAGCTATGCTTTTCTTATTTTTGAATGTTTTATTCACTGCTCCTTTGCAGAGATTTCTTAAAGCAATGTCAAGTCTTCTCAAAGGAGCACTATCAACAGCTTGAGGAACATATATGCCAGACAGGAATAAGCGAGTTGTTTCCTCGCGAGGAGCAGAATTTTCTATAGCTCTAACTAAAATTTGTAAAGGATTTTCTTTTGTCCTCTGATGTATTATGTCAAGTGACTCTTTCACAACTTTCAATGCCTTCATCTTTTTGCCATTATATTTCTCTGTTCTCATTAAATTGTTTGTCAGTCTTTCAATAATTGAGAGATTTGCCTTCTTGAATCTTTTATTTGCATGCCTTCCATGTGTATGCAATTTTTTTACATCTAAATTTATGTACTGTGCAAGCCCTTTGTCTCTTATAACAATCTCTCCTATCTCATATTTTCCAAACAACAACTCAGCCATTTTATCTCACTGGTTTCTCTACTTTTCCTCTTACAAGTTCCTGTAAGGAAACATTATTCACCTTCACAACCTTGTATCTTACTCCTGGAATATCTCCCTTTGATCTGCCCATTCTTCCGCCTATACCTTCAAGAATAACTTCATCATGCTCATCTATAAATGTAATTGCTTTATCTCCTGGCGCGAAAGCTGTGACAATTTTACCATTTTTAATGAGTTGAACTTTAACACATTTCCTAATGGCAGAGTTAGGCTGACGAGCTTCAATGCCCACTTTTTCCAAAACAATTCCCTTAGCCTGAGGAGCCTCTTCTATTGGGTCAGTTTTTCTTTTTAAACCCAACATCCTCCTTTTATAATTTCTATCATGCCATCTAAACTTTTGCCTATCTCGCTTCAACTTTCGAGCAGCATACATTCCTCTACCCATGCTAACAGGCAAATATGCTTTTAGTATATAAGAATAACGCT
>CAZNGK010000143.1:0-4289 GCA_964572575.1 uncultured Thermoplasmatales archaeon
TCTGCTATCATATTTCCTGTAAAGGCATCTGCTTTTGCAGCTATTGAAATTTTTGTTGCCAGTAATCGAGCTAATTTACCTCTTTTATTTTTTGGAGCATTGTGTATAAGTTCGTGCTGAAAAATGATACCGTGCTTTGGAGGAAGAGAGCCATCTTTTATATGCCTGAACAAGGCTTTTTCTGCTCCTAAAAGCTGGATTGTTCCTGCAGGAAACATAGCTAGCTTTTCTATTCCTCCTGCGCTGGCAATTAGTTTCGCTGCAATTCCGTGCCCAACTATTCTGCTTACATTTGGTGCAATCTCATCCATTGCCTTTTTAATATAATTTTCAAGCTCTTTCTTTGAATTATCTATTGAAATTATAAGTTGTGCCAGATTCTTTATGCTTTTCTCTTCCATTTTATCCAGCTTTTTATTCCCTATCTTAAAATCCAAAATTTCTTCAATATCTCCTTCTTCAAAAGAGAAATAATCGTACCAGCTTCTTACCCTCTCAAGCAAAATATTTTTTACTTTAATTAAATCATCCAAAGCTTCAACAGCCTCAACAATTCTTTTTGCACGATCTGTCTGTTCCTCCTTTACCTTTTTCATTGCCAGCTTTATGCAGGCTTCATTGAACAATTCTTTTGTATAACCATATTCCTCAGCTTTTATTTCAAGCTCTTTCACCTCTCCAATTTTTCCTATTTTAGCTAACCTTTTTTCATCTACAACTGGCTTGTATTTCTTAAAATATTCCTCCTCTTCCAGAATCTCTCCATTCTGTATTTTATAAAGCCTTTCTGCAATCTCATCTGCATTTTTTGGAAAAAGCTTCTTTTCTATAATTTCGTTGTTGTAAAGGAATACGCCAAACCATTTTGTTTTCAGATAGGTCATTAATTTAAATAATAAATGCATTTAAAAATATGCTTGAAACTGAAATAGCCAAAATAAAAATGAAAAATCCTCTCATGCTTGCCTCTGGAATTCTCGGGCTAACTAAGGAGAGTTTAGAAAAATTTAGCGATGCCGGAGCAGTTGTTACAAAATCTGTTGGAAGAGAAGAAAGAAAAGGGTATAAAAATCCAATTTTTTATGAAACAGATTGCGGGATTTTAAATGCTGTCGGGCTTTCAAATCCAGGAATAGATGAATATATTAAGGAAATAAAGGGAGTAAAAGTTGAAAATTTAATAGGAAGCATATTTGGTAAGGATGAAGAAGAGTTTGCATATGTAGCAAATAAATTTTCTAAACATGTAAAAGCGTTGGAAATGAATATGAGCTGTCCTCATGCAAAAAAAGTTGGTATGGAATTTTCAACAGAAGAAATCAAAAATGTTGTTGAAATTGTAAAGCAAGCAGGAAAGCCTGTTTTTGTTAAACTTGGAATGGAAAATATTCTGGAAAGGGCAGAAAGAGCTATAGAGGGAGGGGCAGATGCAATAGTTGCCATAAATAGTGTGAAAGCGATGACAATTAATATAGAAGTAGGAAAACCAGTGCTTGGAAATAAAATAGGAGGATACTCAGGTAAAGCAATTAAACCAATAGGGGTGAGGTGTGTTTATGAGCTGGCAAGCAATTTTGACTTGCCTATAATAGGCGTAGGAGGAATAATGAATGCCTCTGATGTTATAGAATATATGATGGCAGGCGCCTCTGCAGTTCAAATTGGCTCTGCAATTTATTATGAAGGAGAGAGAATATTCAGGCAAATATGCAATGACTTACAGAAATGGCTTGACGAAAATGGATACACCAATATAAAAGATATTATTGGGGTGGCATTAAAGAAGTAATTAAAGGAGTAATTGGAAAAATCTTTATTCTTATTTCGTATTCTCTTCTTATGAGAAAGATATTTGCAGTAATTGCTTTCTTCGTTATTTTTGCGAATTTTTCATATGCAGGAACTCAGCAGAAAAAACCTGCAAGCTATGCAGAACTTGTTTCATGGTATGAAGAACTGGAACAGAAATATCCAGAATATATAGAGATTTTCAAGGCAAATGAGATGTTTGGACTTGGAAAGGTAGATGGAGGCTATGATTTATACTATGTTCGTATCACCAATGAGAGCAACGGCTTTTTAAAGCCTGAAGTTTTGTTTTTAGGCTCTCCTCATGGAGATGAAACAGTTGGAACAATAGGACTATATTGGTTTACCAATTGGCTTATGAAAAGGGTAAGCCAAGGAGATGAATGGTTGAAATGGCTTCTTGACAACAGAGAAATATATATTGAAGTGAGTCATAATCCTTATGGATTTGATAACAGGCAGAGATACGATGCAAATAACTGGGATTTGAATAGAGAGGCTGATTATGACTGGCAGGGATATGACTCTGAATTGTGGGGGAGTATAAATGGACAAACATTATGGCATTTCATTAATCATCATGCAATAAGAGTTGGAGTAGATTTTCACGGAGGAGTAAGAATGATTTTATATCCATGGAGTTCAACTCATAGAAATGTTAGAGTTAAAAGTCCATTTTCAGATAGAGAATATACACATGCTCCTCCTGACTTCTATTTTTATCACACAGCGTGCCTCAGGCTTGGAGAATATATGGGAAAATATGGAGGAGAGCTTAATGAATATAACATTGGTACAATTCCAACCACTATTGGTTATGAAGCTCCTGGATGTATAGCTGCTTGGGCTTATGGAGCAAATGTAGCAGCAAATCCTGCCGAAGATAAGTATGTGGATGATGAAATATATGGAAACTATGATGGATGTGGAATTTTCTGGATATCACCCGAAATGTCAATCAGAAAAGACCCGCCAGAAAGACAGTTTGGAGATGAAAACAACGGATATATTTCTGAGGTGATAAAGCTTGCACTTCATCAGACAGATTTGGCTCAGCCATATGTTAGATGGGTAGAGCCTGCCAATAACTCATTTGTTTCCAGAAATCTGACATTAAAATGGCAGGTATATGGATGCTTAGTTGTAGAAGAAACTTACATAATGTATAGCTTTTCTGGAAACCCGCTGGAAAATGGAATGAAAGGAGAGATGCATGATGAATATAAAGGAAAATATAAGGGGGGCACATACTGGGATGGAAAAATATGGGAAGAAGATATAGAAATTCCACCTGAGGCTACAGACATTTATATTGTAGCCCTTGCCAAGGTGGATGGAATATATGCAAATTGCATTGCTCCATATGAGTATGGAAAAAATCCTTATTTGCGAATTATAAAAGAGAGAACAAATGAAAGTTATTATGAAGTTCTGAATACAACAGATGGCACAGAGATTATTGAAGGTCGTCTATGGTGGCATTCTCCAATTTTGCATCTAAAGATTGGAGGAATAGAAAAACCTGAGGAAGGATACCTTTATGTCATGGGAAAGGAAGTTGCCAGAATAGGGAAAACAGTTATAATAGGAAGGATGAATGTTGAAGTATCTGGAAATTATGATAAAGTTGAATTTTACTTAGATAATGAATTAAAATTTGAAGACAACAGCCCGCCATATCAATGGCAAATCAGCAGAGCAATAGGAAATCATGAAATAGAAGCTAAAATGTATTACAATGGAAATGAAGCAGAGGATAGCATTGAAGCCTTTCTATTTGTATTAAGTTAGCCTACTTCTTCTATTTCTTCTCAATTTTTCTTTTCAAATTTTTTATGAAAGAAGGCATCCCCTCAATATCCTTTACCATAGAATATTGAGCGAATATTAGACGATATTCAGTAAAACATTTCGTCCTTCCTTTTAAATTCTCTTCTATTTTCCTGCACAATTGCCATCCATTTTTATCCCAGTCAGTGAGAATTATTATTTCTTTATATCTGCTTGCAATTATATCGCAAAAATTGGCAATTTCCTCTCCACAATGAACAGTGAGTATCTCACCATCTATACCCAAATTATGGAGAGCTTCAACGTCTTTCTCCCCTTCCACAATTATTGGAATTTCCTTATTCCTCTGCTTTATTTCTTCAATGGCTTTTTCTATATGTTCAATAGCATTTTTACAATCCATTTTCTAATAAATGAATCACTTCCTCCTTTTTCTTTTTTACTAAAATACCTTTTTCTTTTGTTTTTGCACCGTATACAACTTGCGCTTCAGCATTAAAATATTCAGATATAATTTTCTCCACTTTTCTGTTTGCTTTTCCTCTTACTGGCTCTTCATTTACCTCTATCTCAACTCTTTTCTTCCATTCATCATAGCCAGCAGGAAATTTATTTTGCTTGCCTATCTTTACATTAACATGAAGTATACATCCATCTTTTGCTTCTTCTACAGCCTCATTCATGGGATT
>CAZNGK010000144.1:0-4282 GCA_964572575.1 uncultured Thermoplasmatales archaeon
TTCCTTGCCCATGTTTTTTATGAAGGAAGTTATGAGTTCATTATTCACCTAAAATGGGATTCATTATTCACCTAATTCCCATAGTTTTCCAAATTCATATATAACTCTTTTTCTATTACAATTATGAAAGAAGTTGGAGTTGTAGAACATTTCTTTTCAAAAATAGGAGTTGCAGCAATAAAAATAACCGATGTACTTAAAGTAGGTGATAAAATTCGCATTAAAGGAGCAACAACAGATTTTGAGCAGGTTGTAGAGTCAATGGAAATAAACAGGCAAAAGATAGAGGAAGCTAAACCCGGTGATGAGATAGGAATAAAAGTTTTGGAGAGAGTGAGAGAAGGGGATAAAGTATATAAAGTGGAGAACATAGAAGAGTAAACAGAAGTAAAAAGTAAATAGATGATAGATGAGGAGCATATTAATTGGCATAGACGGCGCAGAACCAAGGCTTATTGAAAAGTGGATCGATGAATTGCCCAATCTGCAAAAATTTTATAGTTGTTTTGGTAAGCTTGAGTCAACTCTGCCTCCTTCTTCTGCACCAGCTTGGACAAGTATTGTAACAGGCGTCTTTCCACCTCGCCATGGCATTTATGATTTCTTTTATTTTGATGATGAAATAAAGCTTGTTTCTTCCGCCTGCAGGAAGGCGCCTGCTTTCTGGAATTTGCTCAGCGCAATCGGAAAGAAAAGTATTATAATAAATGTTCCTGTAACATATCCTCCTGAAAAGATACAGGGTGTGATTGTTTCAGGCTTGCTTACTCCTCTAAATGAAAATTTTGTGGAGCCAAAAGAGGCTAAGAAATATCTTGAAGGCTATAAAATGGAACATTTGATTATAGATGATTTGCCTATCCGTATTTTAGCTCATTATAATCCAGAGAAAGTAATGAGCATACTAAATGAATGGATTTCTTCCCGTAGCATGGCAGCTATAAATTTAATGGAAAATTTTTCTTGGGATTTCTGCATGCTTGTTTATAGGGCAAGTGATTTGGTTCAGCATTTTCTTTGGAATAAGGAAGAATATGTTTTTCAGGTTTACAAAAGAATTGACGAAGAAATTGGAAAAATTATGGAAAGATTTAATGCAAATTATTTCATTGTCTCAGATCATGGATTTTATGGAATTGAAAAGATTATATATCTCAACAATTTGCTCTATCAGCAGGGTTATTTGAAGGCTAAAGGAAAGGAGAGCAAGCTTGCTTTTGGAAAAAAGATGACATGGCTACTTTCTCATCTTCCAAAGAATTTTACTCATTTGCCTTTTATGAGAAATATTTTACTTTCTATTGCTTTCAAAAAGAATTCAATTGATTTTGCTTCTTCAAAAGCTTTCTGTCTTTCATCAAGTTCAAGAGCAATTATAGCAAAGAATGATGTTAAAGAAGAGATTTTGTTTAAATTAAATGAATTTATAGATGATACTCGAAATGATAGTGATAGTCCAGACGATAAAAAAAATCCAATGAAAGCTTATGATGCAGAAAAAATATATGGAAAAAATGAGAAACAACCTGATATTTTGATAGAGCTAAAGGAAGGATATGCAATTCTGGACATGCTTACCTTCGATGACATTATGCAAAAACCTTCACCATTTCATTTCAAAGGAGAACATTCAAAATATGGCATTTTTATGGCTCATGGTGAAAAAATTAAAGAGTGGAATGAAGAAATGAAGGTAGTTGATGTGCTTCCAAATATTTTCCATTCAATGGATTTGCCTATTCCTGAGCATGTTGAAGGGAAAGTCATGGACATATTTAAAGAGAAAAAGAAAGTGAAAAAAGTAGATTGGCAGAAATATGGAATGAGCGATAGAGAAATCGATGCAATAAGAAAGATTGCCAAAATGAAGAAATAGTGATTTAAGAAGCAGAAACGGTAACAATTCTGTATATAATCATTGCATCTTTTTCTAAGCTATTGCCGTCGTCGCTCCCATCTGATATAGCAAATTCCCTATCAGATGGATACTGATGCCCGATTTTGTTCCCTATGTAATAATCAATTGTTACGGCTGTTCCTGTTTCCTTATCTGCATCCTCTCCATTTATATCCAATGGTTTATCCACATTTATTATATTCTTGTAATACATCTCTATTTTTATAGTGTGAAATCCAATGCTATCATCTACATTCTGAGTGACGCTCCAGTTTACTGGAATATCTTCATCAATATTTACTTCTTTCACTCCTCCTCCAGGCAGAACATATTCCTTATCGTCTATATATATCTTCATGAAAATTTTTCCTGTTTGTTTTTGCAAAACTAAAAAGTCCTTGATTCTTATTCTGCTAATTTCTACTCTTATTTCAGCATCGCTATATGGCAGATAATCTTGTCCATCAAGAATGCCATCATTATCATCATCATTATCAGCATTATCTCCTATTCCATCGTGATCATTATCGCTGTGTTCATCTGGATTATCTGGAAAAGCATCCTCTTTATCTGGCCAGCCATCGCCATCACTATCTGGATTTGGATTAAAAACTTCCTGATAGCTTTTATAGATAGAAGGAGCTACAACAATAACTATGATTACTATAATTATTGCCATAAATAGCAGAAGAGGATTTTTTCCAGATTTTATATTTTTCATTTTGAGTATAATGTGTATAAATTTAAAAACTTATTCTTCTTGCTTTTGGTGTTAAATTTTCAATAAAATTTTCTCTCAGTATCCCTACACCTATAACGTCTTCCCCCATTTTTACTATAACAAAATTATTTTTTTCACAGTTTATTAGATTTACAGGTTTTACATTTTCCCCCTCTATGAATTTCAGGCATTCATTTTCATCTAAAATAGCCACATTTTTCTTCGCCTCTCTGCCAACAATTATTGCCCCTTCAATGCTCAATTTTATCTTATTATTCCTCTTTAACTTTCCAAAATACAAGCCCATTGTATAGCATCTCAGCTTATTGCTTAGCTCAATGTCTACGTCTTTGCTGATAATCCATATTTTTTCCTCTCCAGTTTTGAATAGCTTATATCTCTTCAAGTTTATTCTACATCCATAATTTCTTTCTATCAACTTTTCTATATCCTCTACTTCTTTTTCATTCAATATTTCCTTAATTTGCATATAAAGAATCCCTCCGTTAGATTATCATGGGGCCATACTCTCATGGCTTTTTCTGCCCCTTCATATTCTCTGCCATTCCATTTCTTTATCCCTTTTCTTGATTTTATTCCTTTAATTCCAAATTCCTCTGCTTCAAAATTAAAATTTTTGATTGCGTAGTCAATTACTTCTTCATTTTCCTCTGGTTCTAAGGAACAGGTGGAGTAAACAAGCAAACCATCTTTCTGCAAACATTCATATGCCGATTCTATTAGCTTTTTTTGCAACTTACTCATTTTTATAACCCTCCCATAACTCCAGTTTTCTATTACTCTCTTGCTTTTTATTATTTTACCACTTGCAGTGCATGGTGCATCAAGCAATATTTTATTTGCCTCAATGCCAATCTTCCATAGAAATCTTCCATCATAATTTATGATTATACAATTGACTGCTCCACATTTCTGAATGTTGTGAGCTAAAGCCCTCAATCTTTTTGTATTAACATCATTTGCAAAAATTGTGCCAGTATTTTCCATCATCATTGCCATCTGCGTTGTTTTGCTTCCCGGAGCTGCACACATATCAATAATGCAATCTTTTTTATCAGGACTCAACGCTATAGGAGGAAGCATACTTCCTGCCTCTTGCACATGATAATAGCCGAGATAATATTCCAAAGTTTTTGTTATATCTCCTTTAATAAAGAAGCCATTTTCATACCATGGCATCTCTTTTATTTCAAATTTTTCCAAAAGCCTTTCAAGAAGCTCATCCCTATCTATTTTGAGTGTGTTGGCTCTTATACTTTTCCACTCCTGAATTACTGAAAAAAGTTTTTCTGCATCTGGAATCATAGTCCTTATCCTTTTCTCAAACACATTAGAAAAAGTCTCATACTTTAAATCTTTTAGGAAAGGGGAAGCGGAGGCAGGGGGAGGGGGAGACCAAAAAAGAGGGAGGCATTTCCCTCCCCCAATTGTAGTATTAAAGTATATTTTATAAATAATATGCGACATTCATCGAACTATATAAAACATTCATCGAATAATTGTTTTTATCTGGGCCTTTCGTCTCTCGCCCTCCTGAAGCCCACAAACCATTGCGTTTCATCCCATATTTTATATGGAATCCAAATTCTTTTCATAGCATATAAATAATAGGTTTTCCTATTTGTATGTAACTGTTAAATTTG
>CAZNGK010000145.1:0-4280 GCA_964572575.1 uncultured Thermoplasmatales archaeon
ATTTAACATATAACTCCATCCCGAATTTATCCTTAGAAGGAGAATAGCTTCCTACTCTTCTCACATTTTTTATTTCTATTTTATACCCCATCTTCTCTGCAAATTTCATAATTTCTTCTATTCTTCCATTAACTTTCTCTTTTTCAATTATTTCATAATAATGCAAAATTTTTCCCTTTTTAAGTGCAACTGGAAGAAATTCAAAACTTTTATGGGGCAAGTTCATTATAATGTGATCTGCTTCAGGAAGTATTTCAACAACTTCTCCCGCATCTCCTTCTAAAACTTCAATTACCTCCTCCATTTTATTCGTTTTAACATTTTCTCTTGCATATTTGACAGCATACTCATTTTTATCAATAGCATATATCTTTCTCGGCTTTGCAAATTTTGCAATTGTCAAGCTAAAAGGAGCAACACCTGAAAACATGTCAATAATGATCTCATCTTTGCATACTTGTCTTGCAACCCTCATTCTCTCCTCTGCAAGACGAGGAGAAAAATATACCTTTGAAACATCTACTTTCATTTTCAATCCATACTCAGTATGAATGGTTTCTGTCCTCTTTTCTCCTGCAATAATTTTTATATCTCTTATTCTGTAATCTTCCTTGACTCCTTTATCCAAACAAACTGTTTTCACATGTCTATTTGCTTCCATTATTGCTCTCGCAACTTCCTCTGCTTTTCCTTCATCTCTCAGCCTTATGATGGCAATGTCTCCTACAAAATCAATTGAAATAGAATCAAGACTTATTCCTTTCTCTTTCAAAATATCTTCATAACTTTTCCTTTTTATTTCCTCAAAATCCTCCTCCTCACAAACTCTGCATCCCTTTATATTTACCCTTTTTTTTATTGGGAAATAGACATACTCCCCTTTCCTTTTTGTTTTTACTCCTTCAATCATTAAATTTTCTTCTATTAGCCTTCTCCTTATATCTTCCGCTTTTTTCCTTGGAACAATCAAGCATAAACATTTCACATGTTATAAAAATGCCTCCATATATACTATTTATGCTGTCTTTCGTTGGATTGGGTTTGTGGGATGAAAAGGATATTACTATAAAAGCTCTTGAAGAGGTAAAGAAATGCGATAAAGTTTATGCAGAATTCTACACAAGCAAAATGGGGGTAGACATTGAGAAAATAGAAGAAATGATAGGCAAAAAAATAATTGTTCTAAATAGAGAAGAGGTAGAAAGCGGAGAAAAATTGCTGAAGGAAGCAGAGGAAATGCACATATGCCTTCTCACTGCAGGCGACCCTATGGCGGCGACAACCCATGTTGATCTTCGTATAAGAGCAATTGAGAGAGGTATAGAAACAAAAATCTTTCATGGGGTAAGTATTGTCTCAGCTTCAGCAAGCTTGTTGGGTTTGCAGATATACAAATTTGGGAGAGTAATAAGTATTGTTAAGCCCTCTGAAAATTATTTTCCAGTTTCTCCATATGACATGATTAGAGAAAATGTTAAAGCAGGTATGCATTCTTTGCTTCTTCTCGACATATCAGATGAATGCATGAAAGCAAATGAAGTAATGGAGATATTAATTGAAATGGAAAAGAGAAAAAAAGAAGGAATAATTAAGGAAAATACATTGATTGCAGTTGTTGCACGCGTTTCATCAGATAATGCGCTGGCAAGAGCAGGTTACATTAAAGATTTGATTGAGGAAGATTTTGGCAAAACTCCTCATTCCATAGTTATTCCTGGTAAACTCCATTTTATGGAAGCAAAAGCATTAGTTACAATAGCAAAAGCCCCAGTGGAAATTCTTAATGATTTTATGAGATAAGGCATTAATGGAATTGATGGAAAAGTATTTTCATTGATAGGAGGAAGAAATAGGGTGACAGAAGGAAAATACATGATAATTTTTCACTGTTTTCAAAACATGAAAACATGAAAACAAAAACAAAATATAGAAAAAAAGGGGAAAGGATTATGGCATTATTGGCTCTGGTTCTTCCCACTCTGGACTGTAGAGTATCAATGTTGGGTCTCCAAAGAATACTTGTACATTAGTTACCTGCATGGAAGATGGACCATACATTGCTGTTGGATCTTTTGTTGTATAATCACGCTGATGTAGCCATACGTATTTTGAGAATGCCTCACCTGCTGGTTCGCCATTCACAACAAAGTCATACATCCACTGGTCGTCAAGCAAATCTTCCTGTGGACATAAGCCAGTTCCTGCATTTCCATAGTAAAGTGCGCATCCATGCTCAAGATATACATCTGGTCCAAAGTGCTGTGCAGTTGTACAAGACATCCATAGCTCTACCTCACTGTGTAGATTCTCTAATAGCTGATCCACCCACTTGAAATGAATGATGTCATATAGATTTGGTTCCTTTGCATTATACCATGTGAATCCTCCCCATCTTGGTGTTTTTGTTTGCTTATCATCATACATATAGCCACGCCATCCGTCCCACCACTCAAAGTCCTTCAAATGTTCATGTTTTAACTCTGCCAATGGGAAATCTTCTTCAACACATCTAAATTGTGCAGATATTCCTGAACCTCCTGTTCCATGACCTGAATAGTAGCTTAAGCTTACTCCTGTATTATATCTCTCCAACAGATTTTCCCATACACAATGCCCTTCATAGAATCTTCCGCGAGAGCTAAATGATTGTTTTAGCACACGAGAGGAGAATACTGGAGTAGTGCTTCCATCATTTGTTCTCCATGTTCTGCCATCTGGGAAATTCATAAGCTGTGATGTTGTTACATTTCTTCCAGGATTTGCAAATATTATTGCTGGATAGAGTATGTCTCTGCAAATCAATGCTGTCTGCATAGCTGGTGTATCAAATATAATTTGTCCTGCGTAAGAGTTATTTCCTGTCATTGATCTGAGGACAACATGGCGAATATCATTTTCTCTATCTGATACAAATATGTATGCTTCTTTTCCTGGTAAATCCAAGCCATATTTGGCAGTTAAATTATATATTCCATCATATATGCCACCGTACCATCTCAATGCCATATCAAATCCAGGTTCAGGAAGTTCTCCTTGGATAAGATTTTGCAAGAACTTTGCAAAATCAAATGGTTCAGACATTTTTGGCAAGTGACCTTGTGCTCTGCATCCGTGATACCATCCTCCACCATATGTCCTCCATACATATGTCTTATCTATTAAGTCATATGTTTCTGCTGCCTCTCCAATGTTCAGCACAGGGCTTCCATGATAAGCTGCTATCATTCCCGCAGGCGCAAAGTAGCCATTTCCAGTAGCCATAGAGGTTATAGTAATAACATTCTCTGAATTTGCATCTCCTTTTATTGCGTCAACTACTTCTTTCATTGTTCTGTATTCAGTTACACTTCCAGGCAAGCTTGCACTGCTTACGCCATCGATGTTGACGAATATTATGTTTGAAACTCCAAGTTGTGAAATTGCATTTGATGTTTCAGATGGCACGCTGTCTTCCTTTACATAGAGCAATGGGGCATGCTTTAATGAAGCAATGACTGCTGCATTTGCTGCAGACAATGCAGCTGCTATCCTCTTTGGATTATGATGTCTTATTGTTGCAGTAATATGATAACTTATTGAATCACTGCTCTTTTCCTGACCAAATGGATAATGAGGTGTTACTATAACTGTCCATTTTCCTTTCATTGGATAATGAACTTCTACAGAATGAGTAGTGCTTAATGTTGGCTCCCATCTTCTCCATTTCTCAAATCCTATACCTTCCCAGTGTCCTGCATTCCATATATGTATTGGATTTATCGGTCCTCCATTCCAGTGTGGAATGGCAGGTCGTCTTATATTTCCATAGGGATCTACAAGGAATACTTCCAGATAACTTGGCTCAGATGTGGTAACAGTGACATTTAAACTGCAGTCAGTGGAATCGACAGGTATCTTGTATCTATCTCCTGAATACAGTGTTACTTCAAGAGTCCAATCGCCACCTGAGCTTCCAACATATGGGAACCATATACCTGGTATTGATACCGGGAAGTAAATGTTTGTATTATTACCGCGCATATCATACGGGAATGGCCAGTCTTCTTCTGTTCCCAGTTCATATCTTGGAGTTATTATTCCAACAGCTGGGGAATCGGAACCATAGGTATAAACTGTCATTGAACCCCATTTTGGACCAATAAGCATCGGTATTGCCTGCCTTCCCCCCACATCTTTCAATTTCTTGCTTCCCTGAGGTGCTCTTGTCACTTTTGTCTGTACTGATAGTGTTGCATCCTGGTCAATTACCTTCGTTACTTCATCCTCAAAATCGCTTCCAT
>CAZNGK010000146.1:0-4268 GCA_964572575.1 uncultured Thermoplasmatales archaeon
TTTTCTCATACTCATTTATTTTTCTCATACTCATATAATATGATATTTTTTCAGGACTTTATTTATTGCGAGATCTAAATCTTCTTGTTTTGATATGGGAGGAAGACCATTTATTTTCCTCACTTCATTGTATCTCTGGAAGACTTCCTTTTCAAAATCTTTTACATGTATTTTCTTCCTTTTCCTTTTCTTATAATCTTTGGAGAGGGATAAAATGTCTTCGTTAAGAATATGCAATAATTCGTGAATTATTATATGTTGAACAATCTGTTTTCTTATTGCTTTCTCTTTTATCCTCTTCAAATTTTCATTTATCTCTATTTCGTATCTCTTTGGCTTTTTTCTAATGATTTTCTTCTTTACTTTTCCTTCAAGAAGCAATGCTTCAGCATCGATATCTTTTTTAATCTCAATCTCACCCTTTACTCTTCCAAGACAATTTTTGGGAGTTTTCCTGTAAAAACACTTTATTTCTATCCTTTTTATTTCTGGAAAAGCCTTCTGGCATTCCTTCAACCATTTAACCAATTCATCCTCCACCATTTTTATCTCGTATCATGTTTTATTTCCAGCTTAAGAAACAATCCCACATTTTTATGATGATTTCTCTATTAAAGCTTTTCTGTATCCTTTACTTCTTACTCTCGTAGCGTGGCAACTGGCAGATTTTTCTAAATTTTTTACTTGCGGAGATACTGTACTTTTTGTTATACCCAGGGATATAAATGCCTTTTCTCATGTTCCAGAATTTTTTCATATGATGATTTTGAAAATGTTTTGAATCTACTTGCGCATGCAGATATTTATGGTAAACGTCATTTAACTGATAAATTGATAATATCCTTTTTTACACCTAAACAGATGGAATTAAAAATGAATAAGCTATTACTTTCATGATTGGAGTACAGGAAATAAGGAATATTGTAAAAGAATATGATTATGATAGGATTAAGATAGCTGCTATAGCATCTCATTCTGCCTTAGATACTTTTGATGGTGCAAAAGCAGAAGGTTTCCCAACACTTGCCATCTGCCAAAAAGGAAGGGAGAAAACTTATGACATATATTTCAGGAGTAAAAAAATTGGCGATGCCTGCATTGGATGTGTTGATGAAACATGGATATTTGATAGATTTAAAGAAATTTTGGAGGAAAGGCATCAGGAAAGGCTGAGGAAGGAGAATGTTATTTTTATTCCAAATCGTTCTTTCACTTCTTACTGCAGTATAGATGCAATAGAAAATGAGTTTTATGTGCCAATGTTTGGATCCAGATGCCTTTTAAGAATGGAAGAGCGTGGAGAAAAGCAGGACTATTACTGGCTATTGGAAAAGGAGGGTTTGCCATTTCCTGAAAAAATAGAGAATCCTCGCGATATAAATGAGTTATGTATGGTGAAGCTTCATCATGCAGTCAAAAAGCTTGAACGTGGATTCTTCACCTGCTCTTCTTATAAGGAATATAAGGAGAAAGCTGAAAAACTGATTAAGCAGGGCGTAATAACAAAAGAGGATTTGAAAAGAGCAAGAATAGAGAGGTATATCATTGGTCCCGTCTTCAACTTAGATTTCTTTTATTCTCCTGTGTTAAAGCAGATAGAATTGCTTGGCATTGACTGGCGTTTTGAAACAAGTCTCGATGGGCATGTGCGCCTGCCTGCTGACCAGCAATTAAGTTTGCCAGAAAAGCAAAAGATTCCAGAATATACTGTATGTGGGCATAACATGGCAACTTTGCGTGAATCATTGCTTGAAAAGGCATTTGTTTTGGCTGAAAAATTTGTTGAGGCATGTGAAAAGCATTATGATTATGGCATCATTGGTCCATTTTGCCTGCAGACCTGCATTGACAAAGATTTGAACTTTTATATATATGACGTTGCTCCTCGCATAGGGGGAGGAACAAATGTTCATATGGCTATTGGTCACCCATATGGAAATACCATATGGAGATGCAACATGTCTACAGGAAGAAGAATAGCTCTGGAAATAAAGCTTGCAATAGAAAATGGGAAAGTAGAGGATATTGTTACCTGATGCCTATTACTTAAGATTTATAAACTGCACTTCATCAATGCTTATCATATTTGCATTTCCTGCCATGTCATAGGCAATAGCTGTGACATTATATATTCCATAGGCCTTCTTTATTTCCCATTCATATGGCTTTTCCACATCTTCCTGAATTTTTGCTTCTCCTAAATAAAATTCAACCTTTTGCATTCCTGAGAGAACATCATTTGCTTTTACCTCAATGGTATAATCTCCAATGACCATTGTATCGCGGGGGATACGAGGTGTAATGAACTTCTTTCCTCTGAAATAAATGTAACCTTCTTCAAAATTCGTAAATTCCACACTCGGCTTTGTTTTATCTATTTTAATACTTAAGTTGCCCTCTCTCTCATTTCCATTTCCATCTACAGCATAATATTCAATGAAATAGTATCCATCTCTTTTTATTGAAAATGGCATGACATAATCATTCCATGGTTCTCCATTTATACGATATCTTAGCTCTTTGACAACGCTTTCATTATCCATTGCCTTCATACTTATTGTAACATTGCTAACATACCAGTCATTTTCTCCAAGTTCTCCATCTATACTCAAGGAAATTGTGGGAGGATTTTTCTCTTTCTTTTTCAAACAACCTGAAGAAAGCAGAAGAAGAACAGCCAGCAATATTGGCAATGCTTTCTTCATCACCACCAGTCCCCGTCGAATCTCGACATTCTCGATTTCACAATTTCCCAATCATTCTGATCATATTCTTCATCGTCTCCATTTGAGTAATCTACAAGCTTGTAAACATATCTATAATTCATACAACTCTTATAATTCCCATATAACCAGTATTCCTTATTCCATGGAAAGCGCGACTTCTCATTATCTATCCCATCAAAATCAAATAAGCCCAGAGTATGCCCGAGTTCATGCATGAAAACGCTTGCCATGGCAGTGACATAATCGCTTCCCTGCAAGCGAAGCATCCACATCCAATTGCGAACATATTGGGCGCCAACGCAGTGGCTATCAACATAAAACATTCTGCCTCCTGCCGGTCTTCCATTCCAGCCCATCTGACAGCATATTATTGCATAATGAAATACGCCTCTCCTCCAGTAATTTGGGTCTCCTCGAAGGAAATATTTTGTTCTTGCCGCCATTAACTCATCGCCATACATTTTATTATCGAATGGAATTAAATCTCCTCCTCCGCCCATCAATCCATCATCAAAATGCACAGTTATGTTGTGTTTGGCGAAGGCATTGCATATCATTTCCTGGCTTTCTTTTGGAAGGACATAGTCTTCCTGCCATGGATACCTTGCTTTCATAAAGTCTACTTCAATGAAAATATCCTGTGCAAATGGATCAGAAAACCACTGACTTGTCTCATATTCTTCAATGTTGTCCAAGCCATCGCCATCATCATCCAAATGCTTATGGTCTTCTGCTACCAGAGGGTTATAGCCATACTTGTCTTCCCATTCACATGGTATGCCATCATTGTCTACATCTATTCTGCTATAATCTTTACTTACATTAAATCCATATTGCAATTTTTCCCAATAAGTCAGGCGATCTCCATCTTCATCCCATTCCAGTATGTCAAACCATATTTCGTAATCATTTTCACAATAATTTCCGTCTTCAAATCCACTTGCATGTCCATAGCCATTTGAATCTCCAAGATAGTCATCTCCATACCATTCTCCAGTAGTTAGATTGTAGAATAGCGTCAAAGATTTTCCATACAGATAATCACCTTCCTTCCCAGATATGTCGCATGGCTTATCTACGATACCTTTTTTCCACATCTCTATTTGTATTGGTATAACTTCCTTTCCTTTTTCATATTTAACTAAGTTCCATGCCATTGGCCATTCAAACCATATATCCATGCCATTCCATTTTTGTTGCCACCATATGCTTTCCTCACCATTTATAAGAATATTGAAGAAAATGGTGTTATCCTGCATGTCAAGACTCCTTGCCCTCTTTATCCAGACAACAACTGTCACATTCTCTGGAGGCATTGCAGATGGCTTTACATTTGTATTTACACCCATTTCATTCATAAAAGATTCAAAATTCTCTGGAATCATTGAATTTACATTCATGGAAATTTCTGTGTTTTTAGAATTCTCGCCCCCTTTTATTGTTTCATTAATCGCTACAGGAATAAGGAGAGCAAGGCATGCAATAAAAGCAATGGTTTTCTTCATACCAAATGAAATATATAGCTATATAAGAATTTAACTC
>CAZNGK010000147.1:0-4240 GCA_964572575.1 uncultured Thermoplasmatales archaeon
TATCAACAACGCTTGCATTGAATGTGAATGAATCTCCTGTTGTTCCAGATGAAGGGGTATTATCTGTTATATTGGGAGGAATGCTTCCAGTGGGAGAATCCCACCATGGATAATAGTCTACATAATCTGTTACATTATCACCTTTGCCATTTGGATTATATAACCCTCCTGCCCCTGTGTCATTAGATGGGTCATATGGTCCGCTAACGTTTCCCCACCAATTATGTTCTGCATCTATAGTTATTGTAACAGTATTATTGACTCCGTATTTTATGTTGCTTGATATATTATTATAATGAATGTCTATTACATTAAAAGAACCTGCAACTTTAATACCGTCCATATTTAACGTTATGGTAGAAGATAAAACTTGTACACCGGAAGCACTTTCCAATAAAACTCCGTATTTATTTGATTGAAATACACTACCCCATATAGTATTGTTATCTGCATCTTTTATATAAATGCCTGCTTCAGAGTTATTGGAGCATGTGTTATCTGAAAAGTTGTTATTGTTGCTTGCTAAATTCACATATATACCTTGTGGATTATATAGGCACGAGTTATTGTGAATATAATTATAATCTGCTCCTTCTAGATATATCCCATATATACCATTTGAGTGACATGTATTGTTAGTAACATTATTTCTGTCAGATGATTTAATATGGATTCCATACCGAGAGTTATTAGAGCAATTATTTCTGTTTACAAAATTATTATGTCCCTCAACATATACTCCTTCATAGCCATTATCATTGCAGACATTATCATAAATAAAATTGTTTTCAGAATAGATGTGAATATCAATTCCACCTTCCATGTTTCTTCTAACTACGTTATCATGAATGTGATTGTTTCTACTATAGTATCCAGCAATATCAGCGCTTACTACCAAGATTCCTTTGCCATTATTATTACATATAATATTGGCATATGCCTCAACATTAGATGAATACTGAATATATACACCTATCTCGTTCCCTGAAACATTCAAGTATCTGATGGTTATATTTTGAGAATGAAATACATCTATTCCCCCATCTCCAACATTACTGCCACTATTTTTAACTGTAAAATTACTCATATTCATCCAACTTGTTTCATTTATATAAACAACATCTCCAACGCCCCCGCCGTCAATAATTGTTCCATTTATATGCTCTCCAATAAGATCGATGGATTTATTTATAATCAAATTCTCATAATATGTGCCGTTGTAAACAAATATGGTATCTCCATCACTTGCATTATCTATTGCATCTTGTATGCTAGTGTAATTGTTTGGCCCACTTCCGCCTACGTATAAGATGTTTCCAGAGGGAGCTGCTTCAACATTTTGGGTATAGTGTCCATTTTTCAGTCCAGAAAATATGATAGAGATAAGTAAAAAAATACTGAATATAGTAACAAATGTAATCAGTCGTCTCCCCAATGCGCCTTCCTCCACAAAAACATAATAGAAATCATATACAAAAACTTTTTTATGACTTTAATGAAATTTTTATTATTCGTCTCTTAAAAATTATACATAATTTATTAGTAAATTGTTTGTTATGACATCGACTGGGATTATGACAAAAAAGAGAGTTTTGAGACGATAAAGAATTATTTAACATTTATGTTATAATTATTTTGTTCCTTTTATAGGAATACAAACAGGAGAATAATCTATCAAATTGTCTTTGTTACAAAAATTATGAGAATTTTTATTAATAACAAATATATCATTGAACAATGAAGGCTGTGATTTTGGCAGATGAAAAGAGTCTGTGGAAGGTTTGCGGGAAGAGTATTCTATCAAGGCTTACTGATTTACTGAGAAAGAATGTGGAGGAGATTTATGTTTTTGCCCCTCCAAAATTGAGGAAAAAAATAAAGGAGGATATAGGAGAAGTCAAATTTCTGAGAAGCTTTAAAGATTTGAAGGAAAAGGCATTGATTATAAAAGGAAATGTATTTTTAAAAGAAATTAAACTTGATGGAGATATTTTTGTAGGAAAAGATAGAAGCAGAATTGCACATATTGGAACTAAAATGGATGGAAGAGCAAGAGGAAAAAGAACTAAAATAGATGGATTTGAAATAAAAAATGAGAGAGATATAAAGAGGGCTGAAGAAGAACTGGCCTGCACCGCTATACATGAAAAAGATATTGTTGGAGAATACCTAAACGGAAAAATATCAACAAAGATCTCGTCTTTTTTATGTCCTACATATGTGTCTCCCAATCAGATGGCAATGGTAGCTTTTCTTATTGCCCTGATGTCCTTCCTTTTTTATCTCCCCTCAGACTATGTATATCTTATATCTGCAGCATTTCTTGTTGAGTTCTCTTCCATAATTTTTGGGAGTAGTGAAGAATTGGCTGAAATGAGGGGTCAGGAACTTTCTAAGCTTCCAAGCATTCTTGCAATTTTCTTTATCATGCTCGGTTTCACATTTTCTGCATGGAGGGCGGAGGAAAGCATTTATGCATGGATTGCTGGCTTCTTTGCAATGGCAGGCATATTTGCTCTTCTTTATGAGAAGGAGATGAGTAAAAAAAAGAATTTGGTGGGAAAGGAAGCCATGTTTTTCATTATTTTTCTTGCCTCGCTATTCCATCAACCTTTCATTGCATTGATAGCAATGTCTATAATTGCATATGGAGAACTTTTAAGGCTGACAATGGTAAAATGAGGAAAGAAATTTTCCTCATGACAATATTGCTTTTGTCCTTATTTCCTTTTAAAGCCAAGGCTCAATACTATGAAGAAATTGAAATAAATGCACCTGATGAAATGAAATATCAACCTGTCGATATTTATGTTGAATTTAACAATCCATGTTATGCAATAGACGAAAAAAAGAATTCCATAAAGGTTTTTTATAATGGAAAAGAGATAGAAAGCCAGGTTTATAATCTGGAAAGAGAGAGTGGAGAATTCATCAGGGCATGTAATATTGTTTTTCTATATCAGGGAAAAGGAATCTATGTTATTCAATATGGAAATGAAGGAGAGAAGAAAACTTACAAAGATCATGTAGAAGTAATTGACACCTATTATTATGTTGAGCCAATTTCTGGATATTTTGCAAAAATAAACTATTATGAAATAAAAGAAGATGGCAAGCCATTGTTTGGCATATGTCAGGAAGGGAGTATTTTAGGTATAGAAATGGCAAATAAGATGATAAAGGTAAAAGGGAATTCTTTTGAGATGAAAAATTGGGAACAACTTTTTTCATTTGCGTTTTTTTATGCAGAAGGAGAAACGATCGGAACAGATGAAAAGCTTATTGGTAAAAAAATTATTGTAGATGGAAATTTAATGGCAAGGGTAGCAATAGAAAGCGCTTCTTCCAATAATAAAGTTAAAACTAAAGCTATCTACACATACTATTATTCACCGTCAGATGATAAAAGAGTGTTTATTCAGCTCCAACATGAAGCATTGGAAAAATGCAGAGTATATGGAAAACCAGAAGAAAATGGTATGTATGCTTACATTTTATGTGCAAGGGCAAGGAGTAGTTCTATAGAAGAATTGAACATGGGAGAAATTCTTCCCAACATATATCTCAATGGAAAGGATGGCATTGAGAGATATGAAATGGAAACAGATCCACAGAGCAGAGATTATAAATGGCTTCTTTCATCTAAAGACAGTGTTTTACTTGGAGAAAAACCATGGGTTTGCATGGATGGGAATTCGAAAGCTTACGGATTTATTTTATCAAAAGATAAATATAAGGTTAAAGCTGCAGTTCGTCAGGAAGTAAATGTTCCTGGTTTGGAAATAGATGGAGGAGGAATAAGTGTTGGAAGAGTTGAGGAAGGAGATATTCCGGAGGGAATTATTTACAAAGGAATTATTGAATTTTTCTATGGAAAAGGATATGAAGATGTTAAAAAAGAGGCAAATGCATTTTTCTTATTTGAGAGATATAGACAATTTTCAGAAGAGGAAGTTGAAAAAGTAAAAAAGACTATGCATAATTTGACTATAATAACGCATTTTCGCCATTCTTTTCCCTTCTCTTCATATATTTCTGCTCTTTTTGGCGTTTCTGTTCCCCATCTGGAAGCAGAAATATGGAGTAATGATACTTTAATTGCAAAAAGTGTCGTTAATTTCTACAAAGCATCTTTTCAGCTTCCAGAGGGGGAGTATATAGCTAAGATATATTTAATTGGAAAGGAAAAAAAATATATTGGATACAAAAAAATCTCTTTGCATAATGACTTAAGGGAGCA
>CAZNGK010000148.1:0-4238 GCA_964572575.1 uncultured Thermoplasmatales archaeon
TAAGTTATGAGGAAAATCCATTACATGCATATGCAAAGGAAGGAGTGTATACTGTAACTCTGATAGTGAGAGATGATGATGGTGCTGTTGCAAGTATTGAAAAAGAAATAGTTGTAGGAGTAAACCTTGTGGCTGATTTCAGTTATTCACCAAACAATCCAACTTCATTGCAGTCAATACAATTCATGGACTTGTCAGTTGGTGCTTCTTCCTGGCTATGGGATTTTGGCGATGGTACAACAAGCAATGAGCAAAATCCTGTGCATGTCTATGCCCTCGGTAATTATTATAATGTCACGCTGACAATATTCAACGGAAGTAAAAATATAAGCATTACAAAAACTGTAAAAGTTGATACTAAAATCCAGATTTTTAAAAATGAAGATAATGTGGTGAACTATATTCCATGGCTTGGAAATGAAACTACTGCTTCAGAGCTTGCAGATTTGATAGGTAGCGATATTATGCCTACTGGTAGCGTGGTAAGCAAGTGGAATACAACAAAAGGAGCATTTGATAGCTATATAGTTGGCGTATCTCCTCCAGAGTATGATTTTGTTATTCATCCCTATGATGCTATCGTTTTAAGAGTTGCAAATGGTGGGGAATTTATTGAGGAAGCTATCAAACTTGCTGATAGGATTGTAGGCCTTTTTAAAAATGAAAATAATGTTGTTAATCATATTGTCTGGAGCTGTTTGAATGAAACCACCGCATCTGGGCTTGCAGATTTGATAGGTAGCGATATTATGCCTACTGGTAGCGTGGTAAGCAAGTGGAATACAACAAAAGGAGCATTTGATAGCTATATAGTTGGCGTATCTCCTCCAGAGTATGATTTTGTTATCTCACCTGGAGATGTTATTATTTTGAGGGTCGCAAATGGTGGCGAATTTGTTATAGAGGTGATAAAATGAGAAAATGGAAAAGTGTTTTGGTGTGTGTGCTCTTGCTTATTGCAACTGCAAGTGTTGTTGAAAGAGGAAAGGCTTTAGATAATCCATTTCCTGTATATGGATATGTAAAAGATTCTGATGGAAATGCTGTAGGAGGGGCTGAAGTAGTTGTAAAAGACTTGAGTAAGGCAACGCAGATAAGCGTTTATACTGAAAGCGATGGATACTATCAAGCAGATTTGTATGATTTACAGAACTGTGAAAATGGTGATACTATAGAAGTTTACTGCTCTTATAATGGAGAGGAAGATAATGAGGTTTTTACGTTAGACGAAACTGATTTGTCAAAAGAAGTGAACCTCTTTCTCGTTGGTAAGCCAGGCGTAAAAACAAATAATGCAAGCAATATAGCCAGTAGCACTGCAAAATTGAATGGAGAGCTTACTGATTTAGGAGGAATAAATGAAACATGCCAGGTATGGTTCCAGTATGGAACAAGCACTTCCTATGGACATACAACAACTAAAACAACTTTAAGTTCGCTGGGAAGTTTTTCAAAAACAATAACTGGACTCAAACCTGATACAACATATCATTTTAGAGCGGTGGCTAAAAACAGCAGAAAAACAGCATATGGGACAGATAAAACATTTCATACTCCGCCAACTCTTCCACAAGTGACAACAAATGATGCAACAAACGTTGGCTATAGCTCAGCAAAACTAAACGGTTATTTAAACAAGCCAGGAGCAAGCAGTTGCGAAGTATGGTTTGTATATGATACCATTTCTCACTCAAACTGGCAGGATTATGCATATAGCACTTCCAAAATAACAAAAACAACAGCTTCATCTTTTTCATGCACCATATCCAATTTATCTTTAAATACCACATATTATTATAGAGCTGTTGCAAATAATTCTGCAGGTGCAGTTGCAGGAAATGAAAAAACTTTTACAACACATATAATTCTTCCCAGTATCCTTACTCTGCAGGCAGATAATATCACGAGTAATTCTGCTGTGCTAAAAGGAAAATTGACAGACATGGGAGGGGATGAAGAATGCTATGTATGGTTCGAATATGGAGAAACGACATCATATGGCTACTCGACGGAAAATATTTCTTTAAATAAAGAAGGTGAATTCAGCATTGAAATCGAGGGTTTGACGCCGGGAACAACATATCATTTTAGGGCGGTAGCAAAGAATAGTAAGGGCACATCATATGGAGATGATGAAATATTTAACACATCTATTGTAAAAGCAGAAGTAGAAACGAGTAATATTGAATATGCCATCATTTTAAAAGGAAATTTAACTGATATGGGAGGAGATGAAGAATGCTATGTATGGTTTGAGTACTGGGAAGATGGTAAAGAAAATGAAAGTCGCCAAACAGAAAAAAAGACAGTGACGCAGAAAGGAATTTTTACAGAAGTTATAACTGGGCTAAAAGAAAATACTACATATCATTATAGGGCTGTAGTTAACAACAGTCAAGGCATCTCCTATGGAGTGAACTTATCTTTCAAAATGTTTTCTCTGCCTACTGCGCCTTCAGTTGTAACGATGAATGCCATTGCATCATATGAAAATGCGACCTTATATGCGAATATCACTTCGCTTGGAGACAGTTCCTACTGCTATATATGGTTCGAATACTGGAATGGTGAAAAGTATTCTACACCTGTTGAGATTGTTAATGAAACGGGAGAATTTAATGTAAGTATAGAAGGACTTGAAGATGGACAGGTTTATTACTACAGAGCCATAGCTGTTGGGTCAAATGGAAGAATTGCCTATGGTGAAATGAAAAACTTCTCCACTATGGCTTTAGAAAATCATGAGCCCGTAATAACTCTCTTATCTCCAGAAAATAACTCTGTAACCAGTGCAGATACGTCGCTAATGGCACAGGTTTATGATGAAGATGGCGATATGCTCAATGTTACATTTTATTTAAATGGAAGCAAAATTCATTCCGTAAATACAAAAAGTGGAATAGTTAGCGTGGCACTTCATCTTGAATATGGGAAAAACTATATCTGGTATGTTTCTGCAAATGATGGAAAAAATGAAAGCTTTTCAGAGGTATACACATTCTCAACATCTGAACTCATAGAGGTGAATTTCAGCTGTTCAATGGCTTTTGAAGGAGAGGTAACTCATTTCAACGATTCCTCAAAAGGAGAAATATTGCAATGGCTATGGATTTTTGGAGATGGGAACATAAGTAATGAAAGAAACACAAGTCATATTTACAGAAAAGCAGGAACATATATTGTGAATTTAACTATAACCGATGTTCATGGAAATTCTTTCTATATGGAAAAGGAGATAACTGTATGGAGGAGAGGAGATGCCAATATGGATGGAAAAATAAATGCATTGGATATAACAAAAATAGAGATGAGAGAGGGTGAGCAATTGAGCATGCCTCATCCAGCAGATGTAGATGGAGATATGGATATTGATAGGGATGATTTGAATCTGGTGATAAATAAAATCTTAGGATTAATATGAAGAAGATATTATTGGCAATAGCTTTAATTTCATTAATTCCTCTCGCTATGTCTACTTCAGATGTTAATGTTTCATTATCTTCTCCTCCTGTTGCTATTGTTGGAAAAGAATTTTATATATATGTGATGGTTGAGAATCTGATAAATTTTAATGCAGCTGATTACTGTATACATTATAATGCTTCCATTCTACAAATAGAGGAAATCTACAATGGAAGCATTAATGGCACAGAAATTCCTACTATCTTCTCCATAGACAATGAAAATGGAACATGTAAAATTATTCACCACATGGGTTTGCAGGCTTTAAATGGCTCTGGTTATCTTTCGAAGATAAAGTGCAGGGCTGTTGATGAAGGCATTGCATATCTTACTATAGAAGGTAATTTAAGTGATGTTGAAGGAAATGAAATTATAGCAAGCTGGAGTACAGCTACCATAAAAACAACATCTACTATCTTAAAAATTGAGGCTCCAGATACAGTAAGCGGTGAGTTCTATGCATTTATCAGCATTTATAATGTAAGTGACTTCAACAGTGCAAATTTTGATATACTTTATGAGAGCTATTTTTTTAGCATAAAGAATATAGAAAATGGTTTGATAAATGGGAGTGTAATTAATGTAAGTTATAATGAACTGGATAATGAACTTAAAATTGTAGGTCTTGCTTCAGAAAATATAAGTGGTAGTGGATACATAGCTAAAATAACCTTTATACCAAAAAATGAAGGACTCACATATTTGAATATTACAAATGTTACCATAAGCAATGCTTCAGGTATGCCAATATTCGTATTTACAGAAAACAAAAGTAT
>CAZNGK010000149.1:0-1712 GCA_964572575.1 uncultured Thermoplasmatales archaeon
TTCTGTTAAAAGCATCGCTTCTGAAAAATGAATGAAAGCTTGTTGGCTTATTTACTTTCATATCTCAATTTCTTGTGTGAGTGAAATAGTCTATAGAAATTGCAATAGTAGAAGTCGTAAAGGTTGTTTATCCAAATTCATTCATCAAAGTTCATTTATCCAAATACCAAAATCAGTAAGAGTAGCCCAAGCAATCGTGTGAAGGGGTCAAGGAAGCGAAGGCGTAATATGAATGGAATAGATGCAACCTCTGGCCCTTCTTCTGGCAGTATGGTAGAATTTGTCAGACGGATGAAATGAACTGTATTTCTTTTAATTTTCTGAGTTATGATATAGTTAGATGTGTTGAATGCACTATTTTCTATAATTTCTAAATGATGTGAATCATCAATGAGATAGTGTGCTACCATGTATTCATTCCATGGAAGATTGGTAATGTTGAGAGTGTAAGAAACATCAGGGGCTTCATAATTGGTAATAAGAATGGACACATTGCTTCTGTCCTCTGAAATTCCAGCAAGATATACAATACCTGTGGAAACATTGCTTGGGGGCACATTAAGCCGTATAGGGGTATCTCTTACAATATAGTGCATGGCAAGATATGTCAGAGCAGGTGTCTTATAGATGCCATCATAGGTAAAAAGACCCAAATCAAAACCAAGTAATCTGGCTAGCCAGTTATTGTCCTGAGTGCCTCTATATCTGAATGCATGGTCTATTTTTGCATCCTGAAAAGCTATGAGACAGCATGCTGTAAATGCAGCATTTTTGGCATTGTCTTTATCACGCTGAGGAGTAAGAATATTAATGTTCCATTCAGTATTGATGTTCTCACATTCAGTAAAACCATAGGTATCAAGGAGGTAACGAATATAAAGAGATGCCCGATATATATCATAAGGATAGGAAGTATACATGTGCCATGAAAAGAAATCTAAAGGAATATCATTCTCCTTAACGTATTCAAGAAAATGAATAGTATAATTTTCATTTATAACGGAGGAAGTGCACGGCCCCCCTATTTTGAGTGATGGGTCATATGTCTTCAAAGTTCTGGCTGTAATTTCATAAAGCTGGTAATATTCTTCTGCTGTTCCATTCCAAAATCCTGTTAAATCAGGTTCATTCCATATCTCCCAGTAAGTTATATTGTAATGATAACCATTGTTCCAGCCATCATTGTAGTGCATTACAATATGTTTACATATCTCAGCCCATTTGCTGAAATTTTTTGGTGGTTGGCGCAACATTTCATTGTCACTTGCACTCTCACCTAAGCGATAGAAAACTTGGCTACCTGCATTGACAATAGCAGTAATATATCTGTCGCTTTCAGTGAAATTGTAGCTTGATTCTTCAAATGGGTCTGCATCCCAATCAGGAAAAATTGTGCTTATGTCAGTGGGACCATAAAAGTCATGGGTTCTGATAAAATTAATTCCAATCTCTTTATACTGTTCCGTTATATCCTCGCCATTGATATAATGAATGGGCAGAGGACCGCTATTTATTTCAGCATATCCATCAATTTTGCCATTGGTTTTATCACAGTCAATGTTAATAAAGATATTTTCAAAAGATGTTGAAAAGGATGTGCTAAGGAAAATTGCAATAATAAGCGTAGAAACATAAACGCGAGAAGTCATAAAGTTATATGTTATTAGAGTATATATTGTTTTCAGATTTTATGAAAACTTCATTTGTGAAAA
>CAZNGK010000149.1:1812-4231 GCA_964572575.1 uncultured Thermoplasmatales archaeon
TTTTATGAAAACTTCATTTGTGAAAACGAAATGAAACAATGTTCATCGCCTTTCTCGAATTAATTTACAAACAAGCATCTACACTTGAATAAGCTTAGATTTATTATCCTCAAATGAAATGTGAAATGCTCATTCATAGCGACGTCCCTTATTCGAAATTTTCCATATCTCATAAAGAAGGTCAGGTGTGGGGAGTAATCCCCCTTCTGTTTCGGCGGCATTCGTCTAAGCGTCCTACCTCCAGGCAGTCCTGGGCAACTGATCCTGGTGTTTGGACTTGCTCCAGGGCTGGGGCCGTTTCACCAAATCCTGAAGCAACGTCATCCTCATGGAATCATCCTCGCTTCAGGCTGTGGCGTTTCTGCGCCCCGTGTCGGGGCTCTCGCCCCGGCTTTTACACCCCTGGCCCAGGAACGAGGGGGGTATTTCCTCAGCTCTTGCGAGCCGTGAGCCGCCCTCCCACTCCTGACCAATTATCTATATGCATTGCTTATAAATGTTTTTATGTTTATGGTTATGGAAGAATTGAAAAAAGAAGAATTGAAGAAGATGGCTGCATATGAGGCAGTGAAGGAGGTAAAAGATGGTATGGTTGTTGGCTTGGGCACTGGCTCAACTGCTAAATATGCTATTATAAAGCTTGGAGAAATGATAAAAGAAGGCATAGAAATAGTTGGTATAGCAACTTCATTGAAGAGCGAGAGGCTGGCGAAAGAAGTGGGTATAAAAGTTGCTGACATTAATGAATATGAGGAGATAGACATAACAATTGATGGTGCCGACGAAGTTGACGAAAAAAGGAATTTGATTAAAGGAGGTGGTGGTGCATTGCTTCGCGAAAAAATTGTTGCAAGTTGTAGCAAAAAAGAGATTATAGTTGTTGATGAAAGCAAACTTGTTGAAAAATTTTCTTTTCCTCTTCCTGTAGAAGTGGTGAAATTTGGATGGCAACGCACTGCCGATAAGCTACGCAAACTAAATTTTCAGCCAAAATTGAGAGAAAATTTTGTTACAGATAACGGAAATTTCATTCTTGATTGTTCATATAACGAGCTTCTTCCTGAAATAGAAAAAGAGATAAATTCAATTGCAGGAGTTGTGGAAAATGGCCTATTCATTGGTTTAGCAGATGAAATAATTGTTGGAACAAAAGAAGGAGTCCAAAGGATAAAAAAGATGTGATGTGTTAACGTCGATTATCAGTTATTCTCATTCCTTTTCATTCATCAACTCGCTCCAACAAATGAAATACCAAGCCTGTTAGCAATTTTGGATCAAACCATGTTGATTTTGGAGGCATATTTCTTCCTGCATCTGCAACTGCTTCAAGCTCCTCAATGCTTGTTGCATGGAGATAAAAGACGGCGGCATTTCCCTTTTCATCAACTAATTTTTCATATTCTTTCCTTGGAACATTTCCTCCAACAAAGAAAATGTTGGGATCTTTCCTCACATCTTTTATTCCAAGAATTGGCTCAAGTATTTTATCCTGCAATATGCTTACATCTAAGGATTTAACAACATCTTTTGGCACTTCTTTTGGCACAAGCTTCCACCATGCATTTTGCCAATACATCTGAATTTCATGTTTCTTTGGCTCTTCAACGCTGTCCATTTTCTCCACTTCAAATTCTTTCTCAATTTCTTCAATGAAATTTTCATTATCTATTTTCCTTATAACCCTGTTATATGGAAGGATTCTAACTTCATCATCATTTGCTGCAAAAATCATTACATAGCTTGCCTCCTCTCCACCATACTTTTTCATATAATGCCATGCAGAGGCAATGCGATGATGACCATCAGCAATATACAATGGCAATGATAAAAACAATTCTTTTATTTCGTCAATTTCTTCTTCTATCTTCCACATTTTATGGAAATACCCATACTTTTCAAAAGAATAAATGGCATCTTTTTCCATAATTTCATCCATTATCTTCTTTATTCTATCATTTTTCCTGAATATGGTCCATACTAAACCAGTTTGTGCTTTCAATGTTTCAATATGCTTTATTCTATCTTGCAAAGGCTTCTCCCTTGTCTCTTCATGTTTCTTTATTAGCCCTTTCTCATAATCATGCAATGAAGCACAAAAAATGAAGCCGCGGTGGCTGAATTCTTCATTTCCTTCCTGATAGAGATACATTGATGGCTCGTCTTTAATCATTTCCTTTCTCAATCTTTCAAATGCTTTTTTAGCATTCTCATATCTAACATCTCCTTCTCCCTCAGGCAAAATAATGTGAATCACGCTATTCGGATTTTTTCTAAGTTCATTTGCTTCTTCCTCGCTAATTACATCATACGGCTTTGTGCAAAATTCCTCCGGATTCAATGGTCTTAATCCTTCAAATTCCTTTACTTCTACCATAAGCCTGCATATGTATTCAGTTTAAAAATTATTTGAATGTTAATA
>CAZNGK010000150.1:0-4218 GCA_964572575.1 uncultured Thermoplasmatales archaeon
CCACAAGTTCGCAATCCTTCTCAATAAAAAGTTTGAAAAGATTTCTGGCTATACCCCGGACTTCCTTTGGCAATCTGCGAAGATGATATGGCTGTAGCCCAATTAAAGGATTAATGTAGGTCTTCATCACTTTTTCAGCCATTGCCTCTATGTCTATGCCGCCTTCCATTGAGAACATCATCAAATATTGCCTGCTACTCCTGTCCAAGAAGAAGCTCAAATAATATTCCTTTTGTATATCCAATTTTTCCTCGATGATTACGCTTCTTACCTTTTCTCCTTTTATTTCCATTGCCATTATTTTATCAAAAATTTCTTTTGCTTCTTCAACGCTATTGGCAAATTTTATTCCTCCTGCCTTTCCTCTTCCTCCAACAAGCACCTGAGCTTTCATTACCCATGGAAAAGGAATAGTTACATTATCTATCTCTTCTTTACTTTCTATAACCTTTCCTCTAGGAACAGGAATGTTATACTGCCTGAACAGCTCTTTTCCCTGAAATTCAAATAACTTCATGGCTGTGGAAATGAGTAGATATTTTTATAGTTTATCGATGTGCCAAGAGGGTGTTTGTTATTGTATTTAATTAACGATTACAATTACTGATTCGAAAATCCAATAAAATATTTACTTCCTTATTCTTTTTCAAATATGAAACAGGACAGAATTTCTGGAGCTGCAGAAATTGAGAAGAAAATGGTTAAGCGAATAAGGAAATTTTTGGGTAAAAAAGAACTTTTCAATGAATGTTTATCGTTTATTTCTGCATATCCTTCAATGGCGTCCATATGGAATATTGCAAATTTTGCTTTTTTATATGGGAAAGAAGCAGAACATGAATTCAAAAAAATGGATGAGGCAAATAATAGGGTTGTTTTAAAAGGAAAAAATGCAATAAGAAAAGATGCCACCATAATCACTCACAGTAGAAGCTCAACTGTTGTGAGAATTCTCAAAGAATGCAAAGATAAAAATATAAAAGTGGTTTGTACTGAATCACGCCCTCGCTACGAGGGCAGAAAGCTGGCAAAAGAATTATACAATGAATTAGATATTACTCTTGTTGCAGATTCTGCAATTTTTTCCTTCATTGAAGAAGCAGACATGATTTTAGTTGGAGCAGACGCCATCACTGGCAGTGGAATGGTGAATAAAATAGGAACTTCTGCAATATCATTATATGGAAAAATGGTGGGAAAACCTGTATATGTTGCCTCTTCCTCCTACAAAACTTTTCCATTTGTCCTGACAAAAGATGAAAATACCAGAGAAATATGGAAAAATGCCCCAGACAGAGTGAATATAAAGAATATTTACTTTGATTTAACTCCCTTAGAATGGATATCATATTATATAACTGAAAATGGCGTTTCAGCAAATAAACCAGAATTTAAACATGAAATTTCTGAAGAAATAATTAAAATTAGAAAAATACTTAAAAATAAAAGATATTGCACTTTGAAATGGGACCATACACTTTAATTTTTATAGTTAATGTATTTCTCATTATAATAGGAATACTGGCATTTAGGGAGGAGAGAGCCACAAAATTGGATTATGAAAATAAAGTTAATCTGTTAATTTTTGGTATCTTATTTTTAACAATAATGCTTTTGAAGCAGGCTGAAATTGAAATAGATGCTCTTGTAACATCAAAACTTGGGCTGGATTTCACGAAGATAATATATAATATAGAGGGAGATGCAACTGCAATTTTCCAGGCAATAAGAAGTCCGGTATTAGATTATTATTTTACAATAGTCTATATGATTGGATTTCCTTTCCTATTATATTTTACTCCCCTGCTATACATATTTTCAAAAGATATAAAGTCTCTAAAATTTGTTGTTGTTGCATACATAATAGCCATAGTTGCTTCCCTTCCCTTCCTCATTTTTTTCCCAGTTTATGATGTCTGGTATTCCTGCCAAAATTTTCCCTGGTATAATGGCAAGCCTGTTTATTTCACCCTCGGCGACATATGGCCTGGGATAGTGAATGTTTTTTTCACTTTCACCACTGTAGATAATTGCTTTCCAAGTCTTCACTGCTGTTTATCTGCTGTAATGGCTTATACTGCATGGATAAAAGGATATAATAAATACAAGTATGTTGTTGCAGTTATGGCAATTTCCATTCCACTTGCTACCTTATATCTTGGGATACACTGGATAACTGATATAATTGCTGGAGAGATAATTGCATTAATTGCAATTGTTCTGGCAATGAAATTGTGTGGTGAAAAATGGAGATAGCATGGTTTACCGATACCTGGCTCCCTGCAAGAGATGGGGTAGTTAACTCTTTACTCATGTTTAAAAAGGAACTTGAAAAAAGAGGACACAATATCTTCATTTTTGCACCAGGGGAAAAGAATGCAGAAGAAGACAATGTCTTTTATTACAAATCTAGACCTCTTAAAGTATATAAAAATTACAGGCTATCTTCCATTTCATCTATTTTTTCCCAACGAACTTTAAAAATAATAAAAAAAATTGAGCCAGATATTATTCATTCTCATTCTCCAGGAGTAATAGGAACTCATGCAGTTGTTGCCTCGTATAAAATGAAAATTCCTCTATTCTTCACTTATCATACATTTGTTGATGATTCTATCTACCTTTTCTTCAGCAAGGAAAAGACGCAGGAATTTGTAAAAAAATTGCTTTATAAGTGGCTCAGATGGTATTTTAGGCGTTGCTACTGTATAATTGCTCCCAGCAAATACACTGCAAAAGCTTTAAGAAAGAAAATCATGGAAAGGAAGATAGAAGTGCTTCCAACAGGTATAGATATAGAAAAATTTTCTGGAGGAGATGGAAGCGAAATAAGGAGGAGATACAAGGATAAAAAAATTATACTCCATGTTGGCAGGATTGTGAGGGAGAAGAACCTCGATTTATTGATAGAAGCTGCTCCATATATATTAAAGCGAACAGATGCAGTTTTTATTATAGTAGGTGAAGGACCAGCAAAAGCTGAGCTGGAAGAAAAAGTCAAAAGGAAAAACCTTCAGAAGCATTTCATATTCACTGGTTTCGTAAAAGATGAAGATTTGCCAGACTACTATAAATCTGCAGATGTTTTCGTTTTTCCATCCATATATGAAACGCAGGGAATAGTCGCCTTTGAGGCAATGGCTGCAGGCGTGCCTGTTGCTGCATCCACTGCAAAAGCTCTGCCTGATTTTATAAAAGATGGAGAGAATGGATACCTTTTTGATCCTTATGATGCTGAGGAATGTGCAGAAAAGGTTATAGAAGCCATGGAAAGTAAAGAAATAGCGAAAAGGGCAAGCAAATTTGTTATGGGGTATAGTATTGAGAAAATGACTGATAGACTTTTGGAGATTTATAGTTTTGGGGATTACAAAAATGAAGGTGAAATGTAAGCTTTTAATAGAATGTGAAAGCAAGAGAGAAGCGATGATTATTAATGAATCCTTGAAAGTAGATAATGAAAGGTATATATTCACGAGAGTTAAAGGAAATTTTATTGAAGCTAAAGCAGAGGCTAAAGAAATTTTATCTTTGCTTCATACCATTGATGATTTTCTTAGCTGTTTATCTGTAGCCAAAAGAACAATTGAAGAGATGGGTTAACACTTTATTACCATTTTACATGTTATGAATCATTGTAATTAAACGATGGATTTCGTTTATTATTCTCCTCTGAGCAAGATAGAAAAGTTTAAAAAGGGATATGGTATTACTATCTGAGGGGTGGGGATGCAGAAAGAAGAATTAATCCAGCTGCATACTCTATTCGTTCAGATAAAGAATGAGATAGAGAAGCAGCTTGCGGAAAAAAATGGAGCATTTAAAGAATACGAGAAGCTTGGCGTGTTGCCACATCATGTGCACAAATCAAAGAGTGCTCACAAAAAGGCAATATTCGTGCTAGGAAAGGAGATAGCTACCATATTCTCCCATGATAAATATTCTGCAATGGGCAGAATAGCACAGAGACTGGAAAGAATGTGCACTAAAATTTAAATAAAGAAAACACTTTATACTTCATGAACAGAGAAATAGTTACACTCGTATCTGTTGCACTAATTATGAGTGGGTTAAGCTTAGCTATTAGTGGGAACCATTTTGAGGGTAATTTTGAGATAATTGAAGAGGGAAAATATTGTACAATTATAGCGAAGAATTCATCTTATCTATATAAGGAAGGCTACCCAGTTTTGCCATATAAAGTTCATACTTATACAT
>CAZNGK010000151.1:0-4184 GCA_964572575.1 uncultured Thermoplasmatales archaeon
AAAAAATGCTGGAGAAATTACAGCTTATAAGAGTATATATGAAGCCGGAAGGAAAAGAAGTGGAAAAGGAACCAATGGTGTTGAAAAAAGGAGCTACTATCAAAGATATCTGCATAAAGCTTCACCGCGAATTTTTGGAAAATTTTAGATATGCAATAGTCAATGGCCCTTCTGCCTCTTTTCCAGGACAAAGAGTAGGACTCGCCCATAAAGTTGAAGATGGAGATGTTATAACTATTGTCACTCGTTAGCCCTTTCTTTCCTTAGCCTTTTCTTTCCTTATTTCCTCAATCATTTCATATGCATATCTTATATGAGGAATTGTAACGGAACCTCCTACAATTAAGGCAACATCCAATGCTTCATATAGTTCCTCGTTGCTGTATCCAAGTTCTATACATCTGTCTAAGTGATAAAGAATGCAGTCATTGCATCTAAGCACAACAGAAGCGACTAAGCCGAGCAATTCTTTTTGCTTAGCTGAAAGTTTTCCATCATTGTAAACATTGCTATCCAAAGAAAAAAATCTTTTAGTATGCAAACTGCCTTCAGCAAGTATCTTTTCATTCATCTTTTGCCTATATTCTTTAAATTTTTTGTATTTCATTCTTTTTTCATCTCTTTTTTCTCATTCCTTTTCACTCTGTTCTTGCCAGCTTTATATCTTTAACCTTTGTTTTATCTCCTATCTTCAGATCAATTATACCTTCGTAATAGTAAGTTGTATTTCTAACAGTATAGTCTACTTCTATTCTATACTTTGAAGGATAGAGCATTATTGTGTAGTTGCCATTAGCATCTGATTTTGCTGTATCATTTTCTGCATTCTGATCCAATGCTTTTGTAATGGTGAATGAAATGGGCACATTTGAGATTGTTTCATTTTCATCAATTTTTCCATTTCCATTTTCATCATACCATACCCTTCCCTTCACTTCTATCTGAGAAGGAATCAATGAAATATTGTGCCATATTGTTTTATTTGGTTCTACTACAATATCCACACTTTCTGCATCATAGCCGCCCTTAATAGCAGTAACTGTATATTTATCTGGAAGAAGCTTTTTAACTTCGTATCTTCCATTTGATCCAGTCGAAATTTCTTTATCTCCAATTTTAACCTTTGCCTTTACTGGCTCATCTATACTTGCATTGTACTTCTTATCTCCGTCCTTATCCCAATAAACTATACCTTTTATTCCCCCTCTTTCAATGTTTATTGTTCCTAAGTTACGTGTCCATGTTTCTGGCTCCCAGAATTTTGCACGTGTTGCCTCCTCCTCGCTTATTGGTGAAAAGGTTCCGTTGCTATTAAATGTAATTTTCTTTATCAATACATCTCCGGAATAGAAGGAGAGAGATATATTTCCTGCAGGAGCAATTAAACTGAATTCTCCATTTTCATCAGTAAGTGTTGAATCATGAGGTATTGTTTTAGATACATTAAATATTGTTACATCTTGTTCAATAACAGCCTTTATTCCTTCTAATGGCATGCCTTCGCTCTCTAATTTCCCATTTATTCTTGCTCCTTCATAATATTTTGCAATTACAACTGCAGGACAGCCTGTACATAACCATCCAGGTCTCGGATAATAGACATATTTATTGGAAATAAATTCAACAACAAAATGTTTTAGATTTGCTGTTGGTGAAATAAGCTGAGGCAAATAAGGATTGTATCTATATCTGTCAATGCCCCATTCAAAGTCGTCTTTTGAGACATTTCCAACATATATTCTGTATACCATGCTGTCAAAGAAAGCACCTTTTCTTTCTACATATGGATTGAAACGTCCGTATATTTCTCTTATATCTTTCTGACTCATGGTTCTTGTTATATTTCTGACCTCATCTGGTGATAATCTCTGTCCTGTATTCTCTGCAACATACCATAGCTTGTAATATCTATCTTCCGTTGTTTCATATCCATAAACTCCTTTATCTGCTAGGAAAGTAAAAACATTAAATATGTTAATATCATAGCCCTCCACTCCATAATAACGTATATCATAGCCAGTCACATTTTTCAATTCTCTATAAAGCATGGTGAGATTTTCATCATCCAGTTCTGTTAGAATTTTCACTGAATCATGATATACAGCATTTTCTTCCCTCACTTTAAATCTCTCACCACCATACTTTTCTCCCACAATTTTTCCAACTGAGCTGTTCTCATATCCTGCAGGATCTTCAAGAATCTGTATCAAATCATTACTTTTGTTTCCTAGATATTTTTCAAAAACTTGTTTCATTTCATCGCTTACCTTGCCTCCATTGTCATTCATTCCTCCTTGAGCAATCCTAACAATAAGAACTGCGGTAGCCTGCCTTTCATTTTCTGAAGTGTGAAGATTTGCAGCTGCTGGTATACCTTCTTGGAAGTTATCTGCAACTGTTGGGTTTTTACCGATAGCAACGCAATAGAATCCATAGTCCCACCATGAAACAAATGCAGGTTTTTCTGTTTCATTTATCCCTTTATTTTGATTCTTCAGCCATGTAAATGCCTCTGTCCAGTATTTTTCTGTATATAAGCCTAAGCCAAAAGCACCAAGCTTCTGTGTAGGCGTTTGAAATTCTTGTTTCATTGTTGATGGAAGTGAAGCATCAAAAGCAAGCCAGCTATTTGGAAACATTATAAATAAAACTATGAAAAACACTCCTACAATATGGCGAATTTTAATTCCTTTTTTAATTCCATACCATCCACTTCCCAAGCCTTTAATTGTTTTTATCATTGAAGAAAAATCAATTTTTACCAGAGTTATCCATAATATAGAGGAGCCAAGAATAGCCATCAGAGGAACCAGATCATTAAGAAATCTTCCTGCTATTGAAACAAGCCATATTTCAATTGCGAACCATGTTATCATCATCATATATTCACGAGGCCATTTTTTCTTATAATAAAGATATATTATGTAAAGAAAGCCAGCCCATCCAAGAAGATAAAAAGCTGGTCCGAAAGACATGGCTGTTCTGCTTAAATCAAAAGGAACTGCCTCTGCAATGGTGAGAGAAACCTTTGAACCATATATCCCTCTCCCAAATACAACATCTGAAATTTTTGTAAGAGGTATGAGGAATGGATTGGTTGTATTCCTTATTAAGTAAAGAAAGCCTAATCCAATTGCTCCTATGCCTGCTATTGATGGAATTGAAATAATCCACGGGATATTTTTCTTTCCAATCCACAGATAAATGATGCTAAATATTGCAACAGCTACTGGTATGAAGAAGTGAACAGAAAGAGACAACCCGTATTTCACCCACAAAATTGGAAATGAGAAAATATAGCCGGTAAAAAGAGGAATCAATATACTCCTAACCACATGCACGCTTATTCTCTTTGTAAAAATATCCATAATCATCTGAACAATGCCATATACAGCTATGACTGCATAGATATACTGGGATGAAACCCATGTCATTGTTACTGCAGCTACAAAGACGCCAGAAAAGGTAGCCAGAATAACAGATTTCCTAACATTTTTCTCCTTCAAGCTCATGATCAGAAACATTAGAGATGTTGTGCTTAAAAGAAGAATGAAAGAGTCATGGTCGTATAGCGAGTAAGCAGAGCCATGACCAGAGCTTAAATGAATCGGAATAAGGGCTATAAATAGTGCTGAAATTATACCAACCTTTCTATTAAAGATGAGTTTTCCAATGAAATATACAGGAATAACAAGCAATGCACCGTATAAAGCTGGAAGAAACTGCATTGCATATCCAATAGCATCTGTTTCATCCATAAAAAGTGTTAAGAACTTTCCAACTCCTATGGTTAGCATATTAAATAATGGAGGTCTTCCTCCTGTGCCTCCGAGAGGATAGTTTAGCAATGGGTCTAATCCTCCATGCGCCCCTCCTATAAAAGGATATGTTCCATTCTCCATTGTTTTTACAACAAGCCTCATATTATAATAAGGGTCAGGACCTGCCAGATAAAATTTTTCTTCAACTGTCGTTCCATCTTCATTCAGTGCAACTCCTGACGTAAGGTTGAAGTATGTGTTCAGGAAGAGCACCAGCAAAAACGCACAAGCCACCCATGCCATATCCATTTTCTTCATTTTAATCAGGATGGATAAAAAATTACAAATAAATATTTTGTGGTTATATCCCAGTATCTCCGCATGTTGGCTAAAAATTACTGTTAGCATGACTTGTTTTGCTAA
>CAZNGK010000152.1:0-4176 GCA_964572575.1 uncultured Thermoplasmatales archaeon
GTAGGAAGCTATTCTCCTTCTAAGGATAAATTCGGGATGGAGTTATATGTTAAATCTAAAACATGTTAGATCTAAATCATGAGCAAATCCACATTTTCCATTGTTTTTGCAACGAGTTTTGCACTCTCCTCTAAATCATGCAAGCTTATTATCTCTACCCCAGAATGCATATAGCGGGTAGGCACACTTACCACACCAGATGGTATGCCTGCTTTTGTAATATGAATTACTGCAGCATCTGTTGTTCCACCTTCTGCCACTTCAAGCTGATATTTTATTCCTTCCTTTTTTGCAGTTTCTTCAAGCCATCTGAGCACATTTTTTTGAGCAATAAGTCCTCTTCCAGAAGCATCTGCCACAGTTATAACTGCTCCTTCACCAACTTTTATCTGGCTATTTTTCTCTTCTATTCCAGGATGATCTCCTGCCACAGCTACCTCGCAGACAATTGCCACATCTGGAGATAGACGGTATGCAGATGTTCTTGCTCCCTTTAATCCAACTTCTTCTTGCACAGTTCCTACAGCATAAATGGTTGCATTACTTTTTGTCCTTTTCACTGCTTCAATCATCATTGCTATGCCAACTCTATCATCTAATGCTTTTCCTGTAATTCTATCATTAATTAATTCTCTCATTTCTATATCCAAGGTTATCGGTGTGCCAAGCTTTATTCCCTCTTTTTCTACATCTTCCTTGCTTTTTGCCCCAATATCAATGAACATATTCTCGATACTCACTGTTTTTTTTCTTTCCTCCTCTTTCATAATGTGAGGTGGTTTGCTTCCTATGACTCCATATCTTTTTCCTTTTTCTCCATGAAGAACAACTCTGCTATTGAGCAATGTTTGATCAAACCATCCTCCAAATTTTACAAATCTTATGAAGCCATTTTTATCTATACTCTTAACCATAAGACCAATTTCATCCATATGGGCAGCAAGCATTATAGACGGCTTTTCTCCTTCTTTTATAGCAATTATATTTCCCATTGAATCTATCTTTATTTCGTTTACATATCCAGCAAGCTCCTCTTTTATTATCTCTCTTATTTCATCTTCATATCCAGAAATTCCATGAGCATTGCAAAGTTTTTTCAAAAGTTCTTTCATACGGCATAATTTAAAATTTATATTTAAAATTGATGAATTCATATGAAAAATTATTGCCAACGCACTAACCAGTTGCTGAATCAACCTACAATGAGCAATGAAGGTAAATTCTCTTTAGCTTTTTATTCTAAATTTATAATTTCAATAAATGATTTATATCACATTCTTTTCTTCATAGTCAGATGAGGGAGCCTAATCTTAATCTACAACCTGGAGAGAAATATAGAGGGGCAATTAAGTGCAGTGAAATGGAGGACGGCACTCCAGTTACCATTCCCTATTTTGTTATAAGAGGCGTCAGAAAAAAGCCAGTATTGCTTCTAAACGCTGCTCTGCATGGAGAAGAATTAAATGGTATAGAAGTGATAATGAGAATATTTGAAGAAATAGATCCAATGAAATTATATGGCACAATTATAGGTGTGCCAGTTGTAAATGCTCTTGCATTTAGAGCAAGGAGTAGAGTAGATCCAATTGATGGGAAGGATTTAAACAGAGTTTTTCCAGGAAAAAAAGAAGGAACTGTAACTGAAAGAATAGCATACTATTTCTTCCATAAATTTGTTAAGAGAGCAACATTTGGAATCGATTTGCACACAGGTATGAGAGGTCATTTACTTGTTCCACATCCAAGAGTCAGAGTAGCCAAAGATTTCACTCCATCCCTTGAACATGCAAGAGCTTTAGGAACAGAAGTAATTTTTTATCGCGAAGGCGAGAAAGGAATGCTGAATATAGAAGCAGGAAAAATTGGTATTCCTATAGTATGCTTTGAGATAGGAGAGGCAGGTAGATTGGATGAATATTTTATAAAAGCAGGAATCAAAGGTGTAATAAATTTTATGAAATATTTTGGAATGCTAAAAGGAAAACCTGAAATTCCAGAAAAACAGATTTTACTCAGAGATTATAAGGAAATTGTGTCCAGTAAAGGAGGAATTTTTTATCCAAAAGTTATGGCGGGAGATATTGTGAAAAAGAATCAATTTATTGGAATGATAAAATCACCATTTAGTGGAGAAAAGCATTATGTTAGAGCTCCAAGAGACTGCTATATCATTGGAATAAGAAGTCAACCAGTTGTGAGGGCAGGGACATCAGTGGCTTGGATAATGACTTTCGAGGAAGGAAATATTTTACCTCCTTTAAAAAAGAAGGGGCTGAGAAAATTGCCTTCAAAGATGATGCCAGCAACGCAGGAGAAGGGTATTGTGCTTAAATAACGGGCTTATTTTTTACTGTATGTTCCCATATTCTATTTACAAGCTCTTCTACTTTCTCCTCTGTGCTTCCGCTACCTTTATTATACCATCTTCTTATTACATCGGCACTAACCATTTTTCTCCCCACCCTCCTTTTTAATATATTTAGGTATCTTGGATAGGTATCTAAGGATTTTATTCCTCTTTCAGCTTTTTCAATACATTCCATCAGATATTTTCTTGTCTCAATAGATTTTCCACTCCATATAAATTCTCCTTTAATTGATTCTTTTATTGCTTCCGCTCTGTTCATTTCTATTTCTTCAAGCGAGGGAAAATAGCGTCTGCTCCATCTCTGGGCGTATTTGAGCCTGCCTATTATATATTCTATTAGTGCCATATTTTCTTTAATTGTGCATTGGACAGAACAAACCCTATTTTCCACTCTAAATGGAATTTCAAATTTGATTCTGTTGTCTTCATGTCTTTCTTTTACCATTTCTGCAAGATTTGATGCAATTATTGGCTCATATGACATTACATATTTTACATAGTCAAGTAGCGTAATTGGATATTCTTTCAGCTTCGGAAAACCTGCATTTCCTCCGTCTGCAATCTCATATAAAAGAAGGCGAGCTTCTGCATAATCTACCATTTCTCCTCCTATAATGGGACTGTTTGCAGATAGAGCAATATGTTCTGGAACCATGTATAGGAGTCTGTTGAATTTATCTGCAGTATCATCAGGATTTTTTCCCTGTATGTGAATATGAATTGATTGTATGGAGAGGGCTATGTGACTGGGTTCAATGTATCTATCTGCTATTTTTACTGGTCTGAACTTAGCTCGCCACTGTGCCATTGCTTTCGCTCTCTCGCTATCAGAAATCCATCTATCAGAAAGCACATCTGGATGAGGATTTGAACCAATTAGGAGAAAAATTGCATCTGTTTTGTGAACCTTCTTCGCCAAATTGACAATATCCTCTACTATATCCATCAGATACTCTTCCTTTTCTCTAAGAGCTTCTGCAGAATATTTCCTTGGAGAGCTTTTTATTTCCAGCTGGCAGGCGCCTGCTTCTCCAGTGAAGGAGAAATCATGGTATATGTTGTTCAAATGGGATATAATCTCTTTTGCTTTCAGCGGTTTTCCTTTACTATCAGCCACAATTCCTTCAAGTTCGATACCAAATACATAATCTTCTGGATGATGCCGATGTTTTTGAAGAGTATGTAAATATTTTTCTAAATCCTCTACTGTGCGAAATTCCATGGTATTTATGTTCGAGGTATTTTTTAAGATATCGATATCAGCTATTTTTATATCAACTGTTTTTAGGTTACCTGTTAGCTGTAGCCTCCTATCTTAAGCGATGGATCTCCAAGCAAAACCCATTCCTCAACTGTTTTGCAATGCGTAGTATCTTTCATAGGATCATGTGTTTCTATGTATTTGATAAGGGTATTTGCATGGATGATTCCAAGGATATCATTGCCCTTCGAATATTCTACGAAAAAGTTTATGTTCAGGAAGCCTGAGTAATATTGAATGCAATCTGGAACGTTATCTCCATCATAATTTCCAATTGCGAAATAATCTAAGCCTGTATAGCCAAGTGTAGCTATACTCCCTCCATCTATCTTGCGAGCAAGCCACCAGCTCCAGCACTCAGGCGACCATTCAGATTTATAATATGTTTCATAGAATTTCTCCAGTTTAAGCAAGTTAAACACACTGACATTGAACTGACTGTTGTGGCATCCGCCTACAACGCATACAGGATACATATTTTTGTTGCTTAACTTCAGTATCTCCGCATGTTGGCTAAAAATTACTGTTAGCATGACTTGTTTTGCTA
>CAZNGK010000153.1:0-4035 GCA_964572575.1 uncultured Thermoplasmatales archaeon
TTTAAAATAAACTGTATAGCAGGGACGAAACCATAATTATTTAAAATCGTTCAATATTAAGGTTGTGATAAAATGGAGGTAACAGCTTTCATTAACTTGCCTGTATATACCCACAAGGGAATATATGTTGGTGAAGTCAGAAACGTTTTGCTTGATACTGAAGAATGTAAAGTAGATAAGCTTATACTAACAGAAACTAATCAGGAACTTGTCGAGAATGGCATTGATGTTGCAGTCCCATACAGATGGGTATCTGCTGTAGGAGATATTATAATACTGAGTTACTTCCCAGAGAGAATTGAGAGGCCAATGACAGAGGAGGAAGAAGAGGAATGAGGAAAAAAATAAATATTGAAAATCCAATAACAAATATCTGAGGGATTAAAATGTTGAGGAAAGGAATTATATTTGCTGTAGTTGTTGTTGCCCTGTTTGGCATTCAAAGTGCACAAGCCATTTCTTGGGGAAAAATAGATGCCACACCTAGCATGACCACAGCTTACGTTGAGAGATATGGGCAGGAAGAGATATCATTGAGCGTGCAGTATAAACCATATTATTTTGGATTCATGCCTGTATTTGTTGAAGTAAGCGTGGTAGGAAGTCCATCTTGGCTTACTGTTGCCCCAAATCCTCAAACATTTGTATTGAAACCAGATGAGAGCTTTACAGTAAGAGTTCTCATGAAGGTTTCAGAACATGATGTTGTTGCAGGTACTTCCGGAACAGTAGAGCTCTCACTCCAAGGGCACCTTGTGAGTGGTGGAGCATTGAGGCAAATTGATGGGGCAAAATTAACATTGGTGGTGACCTACAATCCTTTCACTGAAATTGCAATAAGAGCTGTAAAGCCTATTGAAAGAACTGCTCCAGATAGGGAATTGCCATTCACCATTGACATTATAAACTATGGAAATTCAAGAATAATCGTTGATTTATCACCAGAGAAGGAGCCAACAGGATGGAAATATGTAATAAGCCCACCAACTGTTGTAATTGAGCCCAAGAAGCCAGGAGATGAAACATTCCCATATGAAACTGTCACAATTACCCTTACATCTCCTCATGGAACTGCAATTTCATATCATAATGACTGGGAGAGCTTTTCAATAAAGGCAAAGGCGCTGGCAGAGACTCCATATTTCACAAAGCAAGGAGGAAGCTGGAGTAGAACAAGCCAGGAAATAGAATTGGTAAACACTCATACAGTAACTGCTTACTTCCTTGCAAAAAATAAAGGATTTTATGTTCCAGGATTTGATGTGGTGTTCTTGATTGCAGGGATTGCCATAGTTGCACTGTTAATGGGAAGAAGGAAAAAGTAATATGCGCCTCGCATTTGTCATCCCTTTCCTTTTTTTTCTACTTTTTATAACAGATTTCATACCTTCTGCCTCTGCAGATGAAAGATATCCTTTTTTAATCAATTTACGTATTGAAGCAGTCGACGACGTTATAGCTGAGGTAGAGCCATTGGGCTCATATAGATTTACTTTCAAATATTACAATGGCGGGAATTTCCAAAAAAATTATTATGCATTTTATGTAGAATTTGAAGTGGAAGTAGAAGGGGAAGGATGGCAGGCGTATGTCTATCCAACATGGGGGTATTTTTATCCAAATGAAACAAAGTTTGGGTATGTAAGAGTTGAAGCTTCTGCCAGACCATCAAATTTTGCATATATACATCTGCGGGGAGGGCTGCGTGATATATGGGGGAACTGGCATAGAGCAAATTATACATTTCAAGTTAAATCCGCTCCATATCATACCTTCGATGTGAAAATTGGCGAAAATTATATGAAGGGTAAGCAGGAGGAGATTTATGAAGTGCCAATAAAAATTATCAACTATGGAAATTATGAAGATAGATTTTCTGTTGTGCCAGAATATTATCCTGCAGGATGGGTGGTGACTGTATCTCAATCGCCTCTTGTAATTCCTCCAAAGGGGGAGGCAACAGTATATCTGCAATTTGCAATTCCTCACGAAGGATTTTATCTCCAGCATACAACATATTTAATTCGTGCAAAAGTGCAAGTTGAAGGAGCTGGCTCATCTAAAGTTGTTTCCCTATTAGTAAGCTTAGAAGGTTTTCACCTTACTTTAGGACAGGCAGTGGCTTTACTCAGTAGTTTTCCATCGATTTTGATTCTTGCTTTTATTGGGGCTATAACTCACAGAAGGAACAATGTATGCACATATATACCAAAGATGTGGAAAGAAGAAAAAGATGAATTAATGAAAATGCCAGCAGAGGAGAGGAAAAAAGCCGTAAAGGAGCTAAAAGAGGCATGGAAATCTGCAATTTATTTCTGTAAACATATCAGGAAAGATGAGAAAGATTTACAAAAATTGAAAAGAGTGGCAGAAAGAAAGCAGAGAAAACTTAAAGAAAAAATTATGGAAGAATGGAAACAATCATGGAATGATTTATATGCTCAATGGAAAGAAGAATGCAATAAGATAAAGGAAGAGTATGAGAGGAGGAAAAGGGAAATAGAAATGAAATGGGCCAGAGCAGATAAAATGGCGAGAATATATGGAAAAAAGATAGATAGGCCAGCATTTCCACAGATTCTATATCCACCTGAGCCTAAAAAGCCCCCTCTGCCAAAAATTCCTGAATATAAGGTTGATGAAAACAGGAGAATTTTGATAGAACCTGATGAAATAATAATTGAAAGAATTTTAATGCCCATAAGAAGAGGCAAGATGCTGGCTAAGAGAGACATTATAAAAATGAAAGAAATGGGAAATGAGTTAAGAGAGAAATTAAGAGCTGACTTTGAGGCAATTGAGAAGAGAATTAATGCAGAAATAGAAAAGCTGGAAAAGATGAAAAGAGAAACAGAAATAAGGGAAAGAAATAAAAGAAAGATAGAAGAATTAAAAAAGAATATAAAAAAATGAAAAAGATAATAGTTTTTTTTATCCTCATTTCACTTCTCTCTGGATGTATATGGAATAAAGAGGATGCTGATGGAGATGGACTTATAGATGAAATTGAAAAGGAAGGATGGGATCTCACAGTGGTTTATCCTCTAAATGAATCTGGTACAAAAATTCATGTAACTCCAGATGTTAATAAAAGGGATAGTGATGGAGACAATCTGACAGATTATCAGGAATCTCCCTATTTTGGCGAACTTCCAACAGATCCAACAAGCATAGATACAGATAAAGATGGACTTACAGATTATGAGGAGAGGGTAATCTTTAAAACCAATCCTATTGACTGGAGGTCTGATGCAGATGATGACAACTTTCCAGGATGGAGGGGAGATTATGAAGAAATTTTATACTATAGACAGAGAGGAATTGATAATGAAACGATAAAGAAATTTTTGATTGGAAACCCTGATGTTGACAATGATGGTGCCAAAGATGGAAATGATATAGACCCTCTAAGGAATCTAAAAATTGAGATAAACATAACAGGATTGTTGATAAAATCTGATATGAATGAGAATGATGGGATAATTGAAGGAGAGATAAATGTAACAGTTGGAAATGACTGGCAGAAGTTTCCATCTTCCCCTATTGAACCATGGATATCAATTATTCCAAAAGCAAATCAGAGTTTAGATTTACATTGTGTGCTGGATATAAGCGATGTGGGAATTCCTGGAAATGGTACTGTTCCTTTAATGATAGAGATTATAGATCTAGACAGAGGTTTAGAAAAGGATTACAGCGATATGATTCTGGATTTTGATGTGGTAAGAATAGATGGAAATTCCTCTTTTTCCAAAAACTTCAATATATTTACAGATTGTGGCAAATATCATGTTATTGGAGCAGATGGCGAACTATGGTTTGAAATCAAGGATGTAAGCGAACCATGGAATGAATAAATTTTTTGGCTTTTATAACCTGAGTTATAACTTGCGTTAATACACACAAAAGGGATCGCAGGTTAGCATCTCCAATAAGCAACCAACTGGAAAATATTCAAAATTTTCTCATTTCCCACAAAGACCAGTATCTCCGCATGTTGGCTAAAAATTACTGTTAGCATGACTTGTTTTGCTA
>CAZNGK010000154.1:0-4031 GCA_964572575.1 uncultured Thermoplasmatales archaeon
TAAATAAATCAAAAAACATCAATCCATGTGCTTTATTAGTGGAAACCATATTTTTTACTAACCAGAATTGCCCAGCATAATTTTTTTTTTCAGTAGAGAATAGGATTTTGTTGGGATTAGAAACATCTCATTTTATCACTAATCTTTATTTTTTTAATCATTTAAACGGACAACGCCGACATTTTAATTCATTATAAACTACTTTCATCAAACTTGTTTTTCCTGTTCTTCTGACTCCTTTAATTACAATAATTCTCTCGTTTCGCCTGATGGCACTGTGTAAGCCTTCATACTCATCTTCGAAATTATACAAATCCTCCTTTTTATTCTTAGGCTCTGGATCAAAGTACATGACTTATTAATGGCAAAGACAATAAATAACTTACCACTGGTAAGTTACTTACCACTGGTAAGTAGATTTGTATTTATATCTTACATCATCCTTTACATCATCCATATTCTTCCCATAGTTCTTTTCTTCTTGCTTCTAGCAAATTATTTTTCTTTCCATTCCATTCTGCAAAAGTTTTTATTTTATCTCCATACATTTCATACAAATTTTTCATTCTTTCCTTATATTTTAAATCTCTCAATAAATGATGATCTAAAACAAGTTTGCAATCTAACTTATCCATAATTTCAATCAAATTTTCCTCAGCCTTTTTTAAGTTATCTACTGAAAAACGCCATCCAACAAAATATGAAGGAGGACCATCCATTATAAGCAAATCTGGACTTTCTTCAATAATATAATCTTTTGTCTTTTCATATATTGGTCCTTGCACATCTGATGCAAAAAGTATTTTTTCATTTTCTTCAATGCTCGTCATTATAACATAACCAAGTCTTACGCCGTATGGACCATGAGGAAAAGGAGGAGAGAATTTCATTTTGTAGCCATTCATTTCATATTCCATTCCATCACAATAAATTATATCTGCCTTTTTATCGAAAATCTCCTTAAAATAGGTTCCTCTCTCCTGCTGGCTTCTATTTATATCTCTATCTATCCTTTTTGCAAAAATTTTCTTTCCAATATAAAATTCTTCGCTTGGATCATAGTGGTCATAATGGTAGTGAGTTATCACAAATATGTTGCAATGCTCTGCAACACTCGCTATATACATTTTTGCATTTTCCAAAGCTTCTATTTCTAAAATATGGGGAGGAAGACCATATCTATATGGACCAAGAGCAGCTGAGGCGTCGATAAAAATTTTTTCATCTCCTACCTCAACCAATGTTGCCATTGAACGAATTCCCATTGAATCCGAAAAGAGCAGATTCACTTTCATTGAAAAATAAATGTATTCGTGATAAATATTGGTTGTGGAAGGTAGATTTAAAAATCATAGGAAAAATGCGAGATATGTCATCACTGCGCTTATCAACAAATATGCCAATGAGTATTTATGGAAAGTGAATAATATTTTTCTATCTTTTATCATTCTTAGAGCAATTACATTTGCAAGAGAGGCTATTATGATACCATTTCCTCCAACATTTACTCCATAGGCTATTGCAAGCCAATTGGAAGAGAATTTGGATAGAAATATACTCGCTGGCACATTACTCATGATTTGGGAAGCTGTTAAGGAAAACAAAAATACATTTCTTGAGTTGGATAGATCAATAGAATTTACAAAATTTGAAATTAATCCTATCTCAGATATTAAATGAAAATCAATAAATATTATTACGAACAAAAATAGCATTGCCCAATCTACTTTTAGAAGCATTTTTTTATTTAGAACCAAATATATAGCAAATATAGCAGGTAGTAAATAAGGAGCCAGTTTTAATTGAAGGGCAAGCAAACATGCTATCAAAAATAAGAAAGATATCATAAAAATATCTTTTTTAATATCATTTCTGCTCTCATCTCCTGAAAATTTTAATTTTTTATCGGAGAAGATTGGTAAAATAAAAATGGTGAGGATAAATAAAAGTAGAATGAATAATGGGAACATTTTGATAATGAATGAAACAAAAGAAATGTCCCATTCATGCCATAAAAATAAATTCTGAGGATTACCAATGGGTGTTAGAAGCGAGCCAACATTAACTGCAATTGCTTCAAATATTATCATCTTCACTATATCATTTTTTAAAATTTTTTGAAGTGTTATAGTTAAAGGGATTACAATAAAAAGACATACATCATTTGTGAGGAAAGTTGACAGTAAAGCTGATAGGAAAATTAAAAATAATGCCAAAACTCTTTCGCTCTTTAATTTAATTAAAATCTTTCTGGGAACATGATAAAAATATCCGCTTTCTTTGATTCCAGTTGATATTATGAGCAATCCTGCTAGGGTAATTATCGTTTTCCAATCAACAAAATATGGATAATTTTTTACTTTTTCAGGATATATAACAGATAATAAAATGAAAAGCAGGAGAAACACAGTAAGCATCTTTTCTTTTACCAACAATTTTGATATTGTTTTCAATAAGATTTTGAAAGTATTTTGAAATAAAACTTTTGCTACTGCATATTCTTAATCGTGAAAATTGCTAAACTGCAAGTTTTACCTTTCGCTAATGCAGAAAACAGCGCTGTCCTGTAAAAACCATTATTATTCCATGCTCATTTGCTGCCTGAATAACTTCATTATCTCTTATTGAACCACCAGGCTGAACTATTGCTCTAACTCCTGCTTCAGCTGCCACGTCAACAGCATCTCTGAAAGGAAAGAAAGCATCAGATGCCATTATTGAGTTATGTATACGGTCTTTACCCTTATGAGCTGCTATAAATGTTGCATCTACTCTTGCAGTCTGTCCTCCTCCTATGGCTACTGTCCTTTTTTCTTTAACAAAAACAACTGCATTTGATTTTACATGACGAACACATTTTATGGCAAAAATCATAGATTCTATATCCTGCTCACTTGGCTTTTTATCTGTGACTACTTTCCATTCTTCTGGATTTGGCTCTTTAATATCCTTATCCTGAACAAGTAATCCGCCTTCCACACTCCTTATCTCTATACTTTTTCCTCTCCTTTCCTCTCCAAGTTCCTTTATTTCAAGCAATCTCAAATTCTTCTTTTTGCTGAATATTTCCAGAGCTTCATTACTGAAAGAAGGAGCTATTATCACCTCCAGAAATATCTTGCTCATTTCCTCTGCCAACTTTTCGCCTACTTGCCTGTTTACAGCAACAACTCCCCCAAAAGGAGAATATACGTCTGTTTCAAAAGCATATCTCCATGCTTCCTCTATGCTATTTCCACATGCAATGCCAGATGGTGTGGCATGCTTAACTATAACTGCTGAAGGCTCCTCAAATTCTTTTACACATTCTATTGCATGATTTGCATCCAGAATATTATTATAAGAAAGCTCCTTTCCCTGTAGCTTTACAGCGTTGGCTATGCATGCTCTATCAATGCCTTCTTCAACATAAAAAGCTCCGCGCTGATGAGGATTTTCTCCATATCTCAACTTCTGCTTTTTTATATATGGAAGGCAGAGCACATCTGGATATTCAACGCCTGCATGCTTAAGTAGCATTGCATCATAGTATGCAGTTCTTTGCAGTGCTTCAATGGCAAGTTTTCTCCTTATTTCTTCATCAAATCCTTTTTTCAGGCATTCCTTAGCCATTTCATACTGGCTGGGATGAGAAATGACTATGATACGCTTCCAGTTTTTTGCAGCTGCTCTCACCATAGCTGGCCCGCCTATATCCATTCCTTCAATTCCAAATGCATGAGGATAGAAGTTACATACTACCATATCCACTGGCTTTATCCCCTTCTTTTCTAATTCTTCAAAATCTTTTTCTCTTGCAAGAATTGCTGCATGCACATTTGTATGCAGAGTTTTCACCCTTCCTTCAAGCAATTCAGAAAAACCTGTATACTCTTCCATTGAATGCACTTCTATTCCTTTTTCTTCCAAAAATTTTTTCGTGCCTGCTGATGCATATATTTCAACTTTTTCTTTTTTTAAAGCAAGACAAAAGTCAGCTAAATTACTTTTATCATACACACTTACTAATGCTATTCTTGGCTTCATTTGTA
>CAZNGK010000155.1:0-3987 GCA_964572575.1 uncultured Thermoplasmatales archaeon
GATGGCCATCATCAGGTTATTACAATACAACAGTATATGTTGATAACAGTCCACCAATAATAAACAAAACAATAGGAGAACCAAAATATGGTGAAACAGCCATATTATTATCAGAAGACTTCTCTGGTGGAGTTCCACCATCAGGATGGACAGATACAGATTATGCATGGTATAGTAGTTCCACAACCAATGCAGGAGGAACATCACCAGAAGCACGGTTGAATTGGTTTACTGCTGTAGATGGTTGCAAGCTTTATACTTATGCAATTAATACCACTGGCTATACAGAATTATTACTTTCCTTCAAGACATATATAGATGATTATGATGGAACATCTTATCCATATACATTGCATGTAGCAACGAGTACAAATGCTGTAGATTGGAATGATGTATGGAGCATTAGTCCAACTGCTGACTATGGTCCATCTACAGAGAATATTGTGCTTACAACTGCAGATGGGATAGGTTCACCAACACTTTACATAGCATTTATAGGCACTGGAAGTGTATACTGGGGAATAAATGACTGGTATATTGACGATGTTATATTACAGTCCAACACCACTTATGTTACAACTCATACCCCAATTTACATTAACATTACCGATGATGGCCTCTGCAAAGTAGGTTCATTGCATGTAAGAGTAGGAATATGGAATGGAACATGGAATTATACATGGCATAACGTCAGCAGTGGTTCGATTAATTTAACTCTGCATTTCAATGAGGAATGTACTCACTATCTAAATATAACAGCATATGATGACTTAGGCAATATTGTATATGACAATGAGACATTTCATGTTGATGATAGCCCACCATACAGCGATGTAGATACCATTTCACCATATTGCCAGCATGTAAATGAAACAAATGAGCTTACCATAACTGCAACAGCCCATGATGAGCCAGAATGTGGAGTTGGTATTGCCAACATCACTCTCTATTACAGATTTGCCCGTTACAACCATTCATTCTCTCCATGGATTGAATTTGGGATAGATAATGAAGCTCCATGGCAATGGCAATTTAATGCATCAAATGGTTCTGGCTATTATCAATTCTACACTGTAGCATGTGATTTCTTTGGTCATTCTGAAGCAATGCCAGATGAAAACAGCTTGCCTGAAGCAATATTAAGCGTTACATACAACCATTCATTTAAATTATATCAGGGATGGAACATGATTTGTCTGCCAGTTAAGAGCAGTATACAGAATGCAGATGATTTAGGAAACTACATAAATTCATTCTCTTCAGGAGCATGCACAGTAGTAACAAAATGGGACGCTTCAGAGCAACAGTATATCAGCAGAGTAGTTGGAGTAGCAGGACAAAATTTTGAAATTGAAGCAGGATATGGCTACTTTGTTTTCATAGAGCATGATGTAGAGTTATACATTGAAGGATGTTTAATTGAATATGATGAAATAAACATTACACTTTATATGGGCTATAACTTAATAGGATGGGCAAATATTGAAAACGTAACTGCACAGAAACTTGGCGAGAACATTACAGGATGCTGGAAAATAAGCAAGTGGAATGCAAGCTTAGGCTGGCTTCCAGAATGCATAATACCATGGAAAGTAAACAATTTTGACATAAGAATAGGAGATGCGATCTTTATATATCGCAATACAGGAGGAGTAATAAAATGGAATGGCGGAAGAGACATGCTTTAATCCTTTCTTTATTTCTTTTATCTTTCGTTTCTGTATTTTTGAATCTCACAACTTTCGTTCATGCGGTTCCACCACCTCACGCCATATATGGTTATGTAACATATAATGGAAAACCAATAGCAGGTGTGGAGATAGAAGCGATAAATGATAGAACAGGAGATATTCTCAAGAATATTACAGATAAAAATGGGGGTTTTCTGATAGAAATAGGAAATTATCCAAATGGATGGGAGAATGGGGATAAAATAATATTTAAGGCAAGGGGAAAAGGAGAGTATGAATGTCTTGAAGGATATAAAGAAATTTTTGTAGATGAAACAGAAATTCCTCAGAGAGAGGACATATCTCTTTATTTATCTCTGACTGCCAGATTTACATATACGCCGACAGATCCAAAAGCTGGTGAAAAAATAAGTTTCACAGATCTGTCAGCAGGTATAATAACAAATTACACATGGGATTTTGGCGACGGAAATATAAGTTATGAAAAAAATCCTACGCATGTATACAACGAGGAGGGCACATATAATGTTACACTCACAGTTTTTTGTCATTCTTTTAGCACCCATATATCAAAGGAAATAGAAGTTTTGGCGGAGGAAGAAGGAGGAAAGGAAACGCCAGGCTTCGTTTTTACTTTATTTGTCATAGCTTTTCTCCTCGCAATGTTTAAAAGAAAGAAATGTATTAGCCAATAAATGAAGAGAGTCATAGTTGCAGTCATTATATTTGCAATTTTTTCAAGCATGCTTTCAGTGGGACAGCCTGGAACGCCATATACGCTATTTGGATGGGTTTATTTAAATGGTTCTCCATTTCAGGGAGCTACTGTTAATGTAACAAATACAAGAACAGGAGATTGTTTAACAGATATTACTGATTCAGATGGATTTTATAGCGTGAATTTAGGAAATTATCCAGATGGATGGCATTATGGAGACGTTATCATAGTTGAGGCATTTTATAATGAATATTATGGTAAAAATACAACAGTATTAACGCAAGGTGTAGGAGACCTTGCAGTTGTAAATGTTACAATGAGGACAAATTCCCCTCCATCTATAACGCTTCTCTCTCCATCTAATGGAAGCACAGGCATTTCATTAAATCCAGTGCTTAGTGTGGAAGTAAGCGATGCAGATGGAGATTTAATGAATGTGAGTTTTTATAATGTAAGCAATGGTTTAATTGGAACTGTAAGTAATGTTGCATCAGGAAGCAATGCAAGCATTACATGGAATGACTTAAGCTATAACACCACTTATTCATGGTATGTTGTTGTAAGCGATGGCATTGTAAGCGTAACATCTCCAATGTGGCATTTTATAACAAAGGAAAATACACCTCCAAATAAGCCAAGTATAAGTGGACCATCATCTGGATATGTTGGTGTCTCCTACACCTTTTCAGCTTCAACAACTGATGCTGGTGGTGATAAAGTAAAATATGGATGGGACTGGGACAATGACAGCATTGTAGATGAATGGAGTGGATGGTATAGTTCAGGAGCAACATGTTCAGCTACACATTCATGGAGTAGTGAAGGCGTATATAGTATAAAAGTAAAAGCACAGGATGAATATGGAATGGAAAGTGATTGGAGCAATGTACTTCAAATTACAATAACAACGTATATACCGCCAAATACTCCTCCAAATGTTGAGATAACATCACCATTGAATGGAAGTGTTGTTAATGGAACTGTTATAATTCAAGGAAAGGCATGGGATGAAGATGGAAATTCAACGATACAGAAAGTAGAAGTAAGAATAGACAATGGAACATGGAACACGGCTACAGGAACAAATTCATGGAGTTATGAATGGAATACTACAGCATATGAAAATGGTCCTCACGTTATATATGCCCGTAGCTATGATGGTGGAAATTATTCTGTCATTGCCCAAGTTAATCTGACAGTTGATAACAACATTGCGCCAGCAAAACCAAATATAAGCGGGGCAACAAAAGGCTATACAAACATTTCATATCAGTTCAATGCTTCATCAACAGATGAGAATGGTGATAAAATAAAATATGGATTTGATTGGAATAATGACAGCATTGTAGATGAATGGACAAATTATTACGAAAGCGGTATCATTGCCAGCTTAAATCATTCATGGAATAAAGCTGGAATCTATGGCGTTAAGGTGATAGCAGAAGATGAGCGAGGAATGCAAAGTGAATGGAGCGAGATTTTATATGTAAATATCACTCAATATGACAATATTCCTCCAACATGTTACTATGAATTTGGCTCGCCCAACACAAATCTGACATATGGAGGACATAATTA
>CAZNGK010000156.1:0-3974 GCA_964572575.1 uncultured Thermoplasmatales archaeon
GCAGAATTTTGTGCATATAACGCAATAGCTGTTCTTCCTTCTGATATTCTTTTCTTTCCTGAACTATGCTCAGGATGCGGAGGATGCAAAATAGTTTGCGAGCACGATGTAATAACAGAAGGAAAAAGGAAAATAGGAGAGATATATCGCGGAAAAAATGAAGTGGAAATATACCAAGGCATCCTAAATATTGGAGAAGCTAGGGCAGTGCCTATCATAACCAAGCTTAAGAGTTATGTGGATAAGCAAAACATATCAATTTTAGATGCACCTCCCGGCAATGGATGTCCTGCAATAGAAGCAATGCATGGAGCAGATTTCGTTATATTAGTTACTGAACCCACGCCCTTTGGACTACACGATTTGAAAATAGCTATAGATATAGTGAGAAAGCTTGAAATTCCATTTGGTGTGATCATAAATAGATATGGTATAGGAGATGAGGGTGTTGAAAAATACTGCAAGGAAGAGGGTATAGAAATTTTAATGAAGATTCCTTATAGCAGAAAAATTGCAGAGTTGTATTCAGCTGGTATTCCATTTGTAAAAGAAATGAAAGAATGGGAGAGGAATTTCATTGAAATGTATGAGGCAATAAAATGATTGTTTATGGTCCTGTTGCTTCTTGGCGCCTGGGTAAATCATTGGGCATTGATTTAATAAGCGTGGATAAGTTCTGCTCATTTGATTGCATTTACTGCCAGCTTGGCAGAACAGAACATAAGACGATTGAAAGAAAAATATTTGTTGAGAATAGTCAAGTAAAAAAAGAGTTAGATAACATTCATGGGATAGAAGCAGATGTTATTACCTTTTCTGGTTTAGGAGAGCCAACCCTGGCAAGAAATTTGGGATTTGCTGCAGACTATGCAAGAAAATTTGGATTGCCTATTGCTATTTTAACAAATTCATCTCTTTTTAGCAGGGAAGATGTTATGGAAGATTTACTAAAAATTGACTGGATTGTTGCAAAACTTGATGCTTCAGATGAAGAAATTTTTGAGAAAATTAACAGACCGCATGAAAAAATAAAATTTGATGAAATGATTGAAGGTATCAAGGAGGTGAGGAAAAAGGCAAAGAAATTTTCTCTCCAAATGATGTTTATTGATGAAAATAAAAAATATGCAGAAGAAATGGCTGATTTAGCAAGAGAAATTAAGCCAGATGATGTACAGATTAATACACCGTTGAGAAAATCACCTGTTCCGCCTTTAAGCAAGGAGGAAATTTTTGAAATAGAAGAATATTTTCAGGGATTAAATGCAGTAAATGTTTATTCCTCTTATCCACCAAAAGTTAAACCAATTGATTATGAAGAAATGAAAAGGAGGAGACCAGAATGAGGCAAATTGCTGTAGCAAGTGGAAAAGGAGGAACTGGTAAAACAAGCATGGTTGCATCTTTTGCTTCATTAACTAAAGCGGTTTTTGCTGACTGCGATGTTGATGCTCCTAATCTTCATCTCATTCTTAAGCCCGAGATAATGGAAAGGATACCATATAAAGGAATGAAGGTGGCAAGAATAGATGAGGAGAAATGTACTGAATGTGGAGCTTGTCAGAGAGCTTGCAGATTTAATGCAATAGAAAATTTTAAGGTAATGGAAGAGAAATGCGAGGGTTGCAAGGTATGCACGCTTGTTTGTCCAGTAAATGCCATAAGTATGTATGAAAGGGTAACAGGGCATATATACACTGCAAACACAAGATTTGGGAACTTCGTTTACGGACTTCTGGAAGCAGGAGAGGAGGCATCAGGCAAATTAGTTGCTCAGGTAAGACAAAAAGCAAGGGAAATTGCTGAAAAAAAGGGAATAGATTTGATTATAATTGATTCTCCTGCCGGCATTGGCTGTCCAGTTATAGCTTCCATTGGAAATACAGACTTGGTTATTATAGTTGCAGAGCCCACAATGGCAGCCATTCATGATATGGAAAGGATACTTAGCGTGGCGGAGCATTTTAAAATCAGAGCCGTTGTTGTGGTGAATAAATATGATATAAATAAGGAGATGACTGAAAAAATTGAGAGATTTTGTAAAGAGAAGGACATTGATATTGTTGGCAAAATACCTTTCAATAAAAAATTTACTGAAGCAATGGTAAAGGGATTGAATATTGTTGAGTATGACGAGAATATTGCAGAATTAATGCGTAAAATATGGAATGAAATTGAAAATAAGTTAAAATTAAAATGAAAAAGCAGAACATTTTCAAAGAAGGTTACAGAATTTCTTTGCTTGCAGGATTGGCAACTTTGTTCCTTGCCTTGCTTAAGGCTTTAGTTGGCTATTTTTCTGGTTCCTTATTGCTTATCTCTGATGCAATGCATTCTGCCTCTGATTTGCTGGTCATTTTTACAGCTGCAATTGGAATAAAAATTGCCTCAAAAGCTCCAGATGAGAGATTTCCATATGGTTACTACAAAGCTGAGAATTTGGCAACTTTATTCATTTCATTTTTGATATTTTTTGCAGGATATGAAATAGCCATGGAGGGCTATAAAAAGTTGTATGCTATTCCATCCTTAAAAATACCATATATAGCCATTTTAACAGCAATCGTATCCATTGCAGTTTCCTATGTAATTGCCATTCATATATGCAAAGTAGGGAAAAGGCAGGGAATGCAGTCGTTGATAGCTGTGGGACATGAAAGGAAAGTAGATGCAATCTCTTCCATATTTGTTCTGATGGGTATCATGCTGGATTTTTACAATGTTCGATATGTTGAAGGAATTTTCAGCATCGGAATATCAATTTTAATTTTTAGAGTCGGCATAGAAAGCATGAAGGACGCAATTTACGCCCTCATGGATTTCTCTCCAAAATATGCAAAGGAGAAAATAACAGATATACTAAATGAGATGGAAAATATAGGAGGATTTGATGATTTGAGGCTCAGGAAATCTGGACCATTTTTATTTGGAGAGGTGAAGATTTTTGTTAAAAAAGGTATAGATGTGAGTAAAGCTCATGAAATAGCAGGAAAGATAGAGGAAAAAATAAAAGAAGAAGTGAAAGAAGTGGATTTCTTCACCATTCATATTGAGCCGTATAAGGAAAGATATGCAAAAGTGGCAATTCCTATCGATGACAATAAAGTTTCTGAGCATTTTGGAAGAGCAGAAAAATTTTTAGTTTTCAAAGTGGACAGAGAGGAAGGAAAGATTGTTGAAAAAAGGGAAATTAAAAATCCGTATAAGGAGAAAAAGATGAGAGCTGGACTTTCATGTGCAAAATTTTTGATTTCAGAAGGCATAGATGTATTAATAACAAAGGAAATTGGAGAAATTGCCTTTCATATGCTTGGAGATGAAGGTGTGGAAATATATATGGCAATGGAGAGCATAGATGAATGCATTGACAGATTCATTAAGGAAAAGTTAAAGCAATTGAAAAAGCCTACAAAGGTGAAGGAATGATTGTTAAAATTGTTTATGACAATAAGGCTTTGCAGGGCTTTAAAGCAAGCTGGGGTTTTTCATGTTTCATAGAACATAATATAAATTTGCTTTTCGATACTGGAGGAAGATACGGCGTGCTAAAACATAATATGAAAAAGCTCGGGATTAGCTTAAATGATATAGACGCTATTTTTATATCTCATAGCCATTGGGATCATGCAGGTGGGCTGAAAAAATTAAAACTAAAATATGAAGGAAAAATTTATGTTCCACCTTCTTCTAATTTAAAAGGAATGAAAGTAGGTAATGAGGAATTTCTTCCAAATTTTATTTCAACTGGAGAAATAAATGGGGAGCAATCTTTAATTGTTAAAGATGATGACAAGATAGTAATTTTCACTGGCTGCAGTCATAATGAACTTAAAAATGTGATAAAAATAGCAGAAAAATATGGTAAGATATATGCTATTATAGGGGGGTTTCATGGTTTTAAGGAGATTGAATTGCTGAGAAAATATCCGCTGGTAATGCCCTGCCACTGCACTAAGCTAAAGAAGCAGATAGAA
>CAZNGK010000157.1:0-1058 GCA_964572575.1 uncultured Thermoplasmatales archaeon
ATTTCAACAACAAGCAAACAGGGTGTGTAAATGAAGGCAAAAGTGTATAGTATAGATGGTAGCATTGCAGAAGAAATTGATTTGCCTTCCTGTTTTGAAGTGGATTTCCGTCCAGATATAATAAAGAAGGCAGTAAATGTAATCAGGGCAAATAGACGTCAACCATATGGGGCGAAGAAAACAGCTGGAAAAGATTATGTTGCAGAGTCATTTGGCCCGGGAAGAGGCATGGCAAGGGTGCCTCGTTTGCCAAGAGGAAGAGCTGCAATTGTTCCCCAAGCTGTAGGCGGAAGACAGGCTCATCCTCCAAAGGCTGAAAAGATATGGCAAAGAAGAATGAATAAAAAAGAAATGCTCCTTGCCCGCTTGTCAGCGTTATCTGCAACTGTAAATGAAGAGCTTGTTAGGCAACGTGGTCATAAATTCAGCGCTGAATTACCCATAGTTATTGACGATTCTTTTGAAGAGTTGAAGAAAACAAAGGAAGTTCTTGAAGTATTTGAAAAAATTGGAATAAAAGAAGACGTTGACAGAGCAAAGGAAGGCAAGCATATAAGAGCTGGAAAGGGAAAGAGGAGAGGAAGAAAATACAAAACTCCAAAATCTGTGCTTATTGTTGCATTAAATAAGGAAAATATTAAAAAAGCTGCATCTAATTTACCTGGTGTGGACGTCGTAAATCCAGATGAGCTTAATGTTGAGTATCTTGCCCCAGGAGGACATGCAGGGAGGCTTACTGTATATACAAAACAATCTGTAGAAAGGTTAGGTGAGAAATATGAATCCATATGAGATACTTCAGCACCCATATGTGACAGAAAAAACACTCATGCTCATTGAAAAGAATAATGCCCTGCAGTTTGTAGTAAAAATTGATGCAAATAAAAAGCAGGTTAAGGAAGCGGTAGAAAAAATATTTGGAGTGAAAGTGGAGAAAGTTAATACTCGCCTCACTAAAAAAGGCAAAATCGCAACAGTTAAATTGCATCCTGAATATAATGCAGAGGATATAGGAATGAGAATAGGAATATTCTGAGGTGAAAAATGGGAAAAAGATT
>CAZNGK010000157.1:1158-3924 GCA_964572575.1 uncultured Thermoplasmatales archaeon
AAGCATAAAAAATTCCTTCCTACATGCAGGGCAACTATTGGCTTGCCTGCTGGAGGAGGAAGAGCAGAAAAGCCTTTCTTGAAAGCAGGCAAAAGATATCATGCAACAAGAGCAAGAGCCAAATTATGGCCAATTACAAGTGGCGTAGCTATGAATCCTGTTGACCATCCACATGGTGGAGGTAGCCATCAGCATGTTGGCAGGCCAAAGACTGTGGCAAGAGGTGCGCCACCTGGCAGGAAAGTTGGATCTATAGCTGCAAAGAGAACGGGAAAGAGGTGATGAAATGGCAAAGAAAAGGAAGAGGAAGATTGAAATTGAAAGCAAAAAGGAATTCCTTTATCGTGGATTGCATATAGAAGAACTGCAAAAGATGAGCATAGATGAAATCATGCCATATTTGCCTGCAAGGGCAAGAAGAAGTTTGAAACGTGGGCTCACACCTCGCCAATATCGCTTGCTCGAAAAAATAAGAAAGACAGAGAAGGGAAAGTTAATAAGAACTCATTTGAGAGATATGGTTATACTGCCAGAATTTATTGGTCATACTATTGGCGTGCATAATGGAAAGGAGTTTGTTCCTATTCAAATTAAGCCCGAGATGATTGGTCATTATTTAGGAGAGTTTGCATTAACAAGAAAGGAGGTTAAGCATACTGGCCCAGGTGTAGGTGCAACTCGCTCATCGAAATATTTGCCGTTAAAGTGATGCCATGAAGTATTCAATAGAATTGGACCCGGAAAAAACTGCCAAGGCATATGGAAGAGAGCTTCATTGCTCGCCAAAGCACTGCGAAAACATAGCGAGAGCTATAAGAGGGATGATGGTGAAGGATGCAAAAAAATATCTGGAGGAAGTGATTGAGTTGAAGAAGCCTCTTCCATTTAAAACACATAAGAAGAAGAGAGCTCATCAAAAAGGCATTGGACCTGGAGGATTTCCTCAGAAAGCATGCAAACTCATTTTACAAGTTATAGAAAATGCTGAAAATAATGCAGAATATAAGGGCTTGAGTGTAGAGAATATGTATATAGCACACATCTCTGCATATAAGGGAAGAGAAATAAAGGGCTTCATTCCTCGTGCCATGGGGAGAGCAACAGACTGGAATGAGCAGACAACTAACGTAGAGATTATAATTGCAGAGAGGGAATAACATGGCAATAGAGAGGAAATTTGTTGAGGAAAATCAGAAGAGGGTTTTGCTGAAGGAATTTTTGACTAAAGAAAGTGAGCGCGCTGGTTTTGGCGGACTTAAAATACAACGCACTCCAATGGGCACATTAATAACAATGCAGATTGAAAGACCTGGTTTGATTATAGGCAGAGGAGGGAAAAGGATAAAAGAGCTCACGGAAACAATAGAAAAGAAATTCGGAATAGAGAATCCTCAGATAGAAATTGAGGAAGTTGGGAACCAGGTTGCTTTAAATGCTCATCTCATGGCTCAAAAAGTTGCTTCAGCTCTGGAAAGAGGATGGCATTTCAGGAGAGTAGGGCATTCAACTGTTCGCAGAATTATGGAAGCTGGAGCCAGAGGTTGTCAGGTTATAATCTCTGGAAAGCTAACTGGAGCAAGGCACAGGACAGAGAAGTTTACAATGGGCTATGTGAAATATTGCGGGGAGGTAGCCAATGAAGTGATGGAAGAAGGAATGGCAACTGCAAAAACAAAACCTGGAGTGATAGGCGTAAAAGTGCGAATAATGAGACCAGATGCAAAACTTCCTGATGAAGTTGAAATTTTGGAGGAAGGAAAAGAAGAAATAAGAAAAGCTATTGAAAGAGAGAGGATTGAAAAAGAAGAAAAGCTTGAAAAGCTTGAGAAAATTGATATTGGAGATATTCCTGGCATACCTTCAAATGTTTTAAATGCAATAAAGAAGGCAGGCGTGAAAAATGCCCGCGAGTTGTATGAAATGGAAATAGATGATTTGGTAGAAATAAAGGGAATAGGAATAAAGAGAGCTGAAAAGTTGAAAGAAGCGGTAAAGGAGGTGCTCGAAAGAAATGAAAACGAAGGAAATCAGGGAAATGAGTAGAGAAGAGAGAATGAAAAAGCTAAATGAATTGCGAAATGAATTGATGGAGGAATATGGAAGGGCGTCAATGGGCGGCTCCCCTCCTTCGCCTGGGAGAATAAGGTGGCTACGCAGAAACGTGGCGAGATTGCTCACAGTCATGAAGGAGGAAGGAGATATATAATGACGGATATATGCAAAGTTTGTGGGCTGCCCAAAGAGCTTTGTGTTTGCGAAAAAATAGCAAGGGAAGGAAAAGAAATAAAGATATATACTGAGAAAAGGAGGTATGGTAAATTGGTTACCGTTATAACTGGCTTGGATTCTTCCGTAGATGTGCCTGAGCTTGCAACAGAGCTTAAAAAATGCTGTGCATGTGGCGGGACAATAAAGAAGAATGTGATAGAATTGCAGGGAGATCATAAGGAAAGGGCAAAGAAAAAGCTTGAAGAGCTTGGTTTTAGCGTGGAGGTAGAATGAAAAATTTTTTAAAGGGCGAGTTTATAGGGTTGCCTGTCAAAATCATTGAATGCACTGATAAAAGCCTCATTGGCGTAAAAGGAGAAATAATAGACGAGACAAAGAATATGCTGATAATAGAAACGGAGAAAGGAATAAAGAAGGTTGCAAAGAGCATAGCAAAATTTGAAATAGATGGCAGGGTTGTCAATGGAAAAAAAATATGTTATCGTCCTGAAGATAGGATAAGGAAGATAAAATGATAGGAATAGATGTTGAAGAACC
>CAZNGK010000158.1:0-3882 GCA_964572575.1 uncultured Thermoplasmatales archaeon
GGAAGCAACTCATTATTTTGGATGATAAAATGATGCAGATTGGATTAGTTGGAAAACCAAATGTTGGGAAAACAACTTTTTTTAATGCTGCAACAAAGGCTCACGCAGAAATTGCAAATTATCCATTCACAACTATAGAAGCAAATAAAGGTGTAATGTATGCCCGCACCACGTGCCCATGCAGAGAATATAATGTGCAATGCAATCCTCGTAACTCAAAATGCATTGATGGCGTAAGATATGTGCCCATTGAAGCAATAGATGTTGCAGGCTTAGTGCCAAAAGCTCATGAAGGAAGAGGCTTAGGTAATAAATTTCTGGATGATTTGCGCCAGGCTTCCTGTCTCATTCACATTGTAGATATCTCTGGCTCGACAGATGAGGAAGGGAGACCTTGCAATATTGGGGAGCATGACCCAGCCAGCGATGTCGCCTTTCTGGAGGAAGAAATAGATTACTGGATAAAAGGAATAATTGAAAGGGATTGGCGTCGCTTGAGCATGAGATGTAAGACAGAGGGAATTAAAATTGAAAAAATGCTTGCTGAAAAACTTGCCGGACTTGGAATAAGAGAGGAAGCTATTAAAAGGGCGATCAGGAAAGCAGAGCTGAGTGAGAATGCAGTTACATGGAATGATGAGGATTTGCTTAAGCTCGCCACATATATGAGGAGGGAAGCGAAGCCGATTCTGCTTGCATTGAATAAAGCAGATAAAACGCCTGCAGAGATGATTGAAAAAATGCAGGGAGATTATGCTATTCCCACTTCTGCATCCTCTGAGCTTGCTTTAATTAAAGCTGCTGAAAATGGTTTCATTGAATATAAGCCAGGAGATTCCTCTTTTAAAATATTGAAAGAAATGGACGAAAAGCAAAAGAAGGGGCTGGAATACATAAAGACACATGTTCTTGATAGATTTGGCTCAACAGGTGTGCAGAAATGCATTGATAAAGCAGTTTTTGAACTGCTAAACTTAATTGCAGTTTATCCTGTAGAAGATGAGCATAAGCTTTCCGATAAGGACGGAAATGTGCTTCCAGATGTATTTCTCCTTCCAAAAGGCTCAACTGCCATTGATTTAGCAAGCAAGGTTCATACTGATTTGGCAGAAGGCTTCATAAAAGCAGTAGATGTGAGAACAAAAAAAGTAGTTGGAGCAGATCATGAACTCAAGCACGGGGATATAATACATATAGTGGCAAGATAGATTTTCACGAGGAGAATGAGAAAGGAATTTTTAACTTTTGTAAAATATCCACAGACAGCGTCAATAATTTAAAAAGAAAATTTTTCATCACCTGCACCCTTGTTCCATCCTTTAAAGATAAATCCGCTTTGTTTCATTCACTTATATCTAAGCAATGCCACAACATGCCCAAGGTTTTCTATTTCTTCATCAGAGATAAACTCCACAATAGCATCTGTCCTTTCAGCAAATTCTATGATTTCTTCAATAACATCTACTTCCGAAACTTTTCCGTGACAGTATGGGCATTCTTTTGCCACACCTTTTTCCACTACCTGGCAATTTTCACAAATCCATCCTCTCAGTTTATATCCTTTTTCTACAAGCAACATTTCTACCTGTCCATTTCTCACTGCTTCTATGGTGGCATCTACATCATAAACTGCCAGACCATCTTTTAAAATTTCTTTTTTTAGGCGCTTCATTGCTTCGCTTTTTTCCTCTGCAGTTTTCCCAGCCATTATGAGCATAGATTCCTCAAATAAATCATGTTCATCTTCTATATCAACATCTATAACGCCAACAACTTTTTCCTGTAATCTTTTTGGTAAAATTGCTTTAAATTCTTGTTTAGCTTGTCCTGGGCCAGCTATTACAATATTCTCATCAGCAAATTTCTCAAGCTCTTCCATAACCTTAACAAAAAATGCATGTATGCTTTCTTTTCTCAATCTCTGAAATCTTGCCTGAGACCATCCTCCTTTCTTATGCTTGTTCATTATATGCGCAGATAGTTTTTTCTTTTCTGCTATTCTGTCACATGAGATAGAGAAAATTCTTGCATGATTTGAATTGAGTAAAACAAGTGTAAAAGATTCCCATGAATCAGCCAACTCTGCTAAGGGACGAATATAAGGTGAGGAATCGACAACTAAAATATTTTTTACATCAGTAGGAACATTAACAACTTTGAAGTAGTCATGTTTATAAGATGCAAATATGGCAATATTGTTAGCATTTTTTCTTAGAAACTTTTTTATTTCCTCCATTGTTTTAACAAAATTCTCCAGCTCTTCTCCCTTTAAAATCGCCATGACTGCTTTCTCTCTTCTATAGATAAACTTATTATCTTTTCCATTGAAATAAAGGCTGATAAAAGTGTCCATGCTTTCTTTGTCGTATATAGAAGAAAGCTCCTTAATTGCCTCATCACATAGTTTCATATTATGATAAAGCCATCTCCTTCTTATTTTTATTGGATTGGAAATAGGATATGAAGTTTTAAAATGAATGAAAGTTTTACAGATGGAGAGTAAGATTTATGAATCCACGAAAGCAGAGTAAATAAGTTAATATATCGAGCCATCTGTTCACACAAATCGAAATACATATTTTAATACATATAGATAATGTTGTGAAACTATCTTTGTCTAAGTGTTGTTTGAATTAAGATTACAATCTCTCGTATTTCATCATTACAAATTCCTTATATTTCGAAACTTCCCTAAATCCTTGCTTTTTATAAAAAGAATATGCATCTATAAAAGGAGATGTTACGACATATGCATCTTTTGCCAATTCATGAAGTCGATTAATTAAAAAGAATAGGATTTTTTTCCCATAACCTTTTCCTTGGTGGGATGGAGATACCATTAAAAATTCTATAAAGCCCGCTTTGCTTGGCAATGAAGGAATCCATGGAATTTGCTTTCCTTCGAAATTATAAACTAAGGCTCCTGTTCCTATAATTTCTTTCTCTCTCCATATATAGAGTTCGTCAAATTCCTTCTCCAGTCTTTCCTTAAGGAAAGGAGTGTATATTTTTTCAAAAGTTTTAAAGTCACCTGGCAATGGCTTTTTATCAACCCACTCAAGAAGAGGATAAGCTCCGTTTGTAGCTAAATAAATGGAATGAACAAATTTAACGAGTTCCTCAATGTTATATTCTCCCCTTATTAACTGCATTTTTACAATCACATCCTCTTTCTTCTGGTATTCTTTTTATGCATTCATCAATGATTGAAAGCAATACATGCTTCCTAATCTCGTATACTCTTTTAATTTCCTCTACATCCAGCTTTTCTTGCAGTCCTGCAGCAAAATTTGAAACGATGCAAAGTGAGGCATAGCAAATTCCTTTCTCTCTTACCAGCACTACTTCTGGGACCAAGGTCATTCCAACAACATCTGCAAAATTTCTGAACATAGAAATTTCCGCTTTCGTTTCTAATCTCGGTCCTTGAGTGATAACATAAACTCCTTCATGCACAACGCCTTGCTTCCTTGCTTCTTCAAGTAAAATTTTTCTTATAACAGGGCAGAAAGGTTGGCTCATGTCAATGTGAACTGCTTCGTCATCAAAAAAAGTTGTTTTACGCCTTGTAAAATCAATGAAATCATTTGGGATGAATATATCTCCAGGTTTTATTTCTTTCTTCATTGAACCAACTGTGCTTGTTGCAATTATCGCTTCCACTCCTGCATTTTTCATCGCCTCTACATTGGCAAGATAATTTACGCTATGAGCGGGCTTATGCTTCTTTCCATGCCTTGGAATAAAAAAGATTTGCCTGTCATGTTTTTCAAAAAATATCATTTCAACGCTGCCATAATCAGTTTCAACAACAATTGTCTCTCCTTCCATTTCATATAGACCTGTGCCCCCTATAATTCCTATTTTCATTATACTTCCTCC
>CAZNGK010000159.1:0-3880 GCA_964572575.1 uncultured Thermoplasmatales archaeon
AATTCTTTTCCATATAAGTAATTGATTAACAATCGTGAAAAAGTTTAAAAACAGCGAGGCATATACAGTTAGAGGAAAATGAAAGAAAAAATATTTAGTTCAGTTAGTGAGAAGGATGTAACTCGTGCAATAGTTTCTGAATTCGCAAAGCAATTCTCTGATTATGTTGAGAGTGACTGCCTAATTGTTGGGGCAGGTCCAAGTGGCTTAATGGCTGGAAAAGTATTGGCAGAAAAAGGATTTAAAGTTTTGATTATTGAAAGAAATAATTATCTTGGAGGAGGATTCTGGATTGGTGGTTACCTCATGAATAAAATAACTGTTAGAGAACCCGCTCAGAAAATTCTCGAAGAGATTGATGTGCCATATGAAGAATTTTCGGAAGGGCTTTACGTTGCAGATGGTCCGCATGCCTGCTCAAAACTCATTGCTTCTGCATGCGATGCTGGTGTAAAATTTGCAAACATGAGCATATTTGATGATGTTGTTCTAAAGAATGATAAGGTAGCTGGTGCAGTTATAAACTGGACACCTGTCGAAGTCCTGCCACGCCAAATAACATGCGTGGATCCTGTAGCTCTGGAAGCAGGCATTGTTATAGATGCAACAGGACATGATGCAACAGTGGTAAAAAAACTGGAGGAAAGAGGCATGATTAAGACAACTGGATTTGGAGCAATGTGGGTTGAGAAAGCTGAGGATATGATTGTTGAGTATACTGGAGAAGTTTATCCTGGTCTTGTTGTATGTGGTATGGCAGTCTCCACTACCTATGGTTTGCCTCGCACAGGCCCAACTTTTGGAGCAATGCTCATGTCGGGGAAGAAGGCAGCTGATGTTGTAATGAAAAAAATGAAATAAATGAAGTATTTTCCTCCGTCAAACATTTATTTATATGCCCTAGAAAAAACATCAGAGAAAAGTTCAGAGAAAATTAATATTCAAGAAATTTATCAGTATATAAAAGAAAAGTTCAATAAGATTAGAGTTGAAATCAGAGAAGAATTTTTTAAATTCTTTTTGCCTCTTCGTTCAAAAGCAAATGATGAAATGATAATAAAAATTGCCAGAAAAATAGCTGATGCAAAAGTGAGAGATATAAAAAATAGGAATATTGGATTTACTCCACTGCCTATAGAAGTTGAGTATGAGAAAAGATTGATAAAAGGTGAGAGTAAGGCACCAGGTATAATATATGATGGCTTGAAGCTGTGTCAGCTATACAGAGAGCTTATTCCTGAAAATGAAAGAACATGGAAGCATTGTCATATTGTTTTCACAAATCGTTTATTTGCAACATGGGATGAAAGCGAGAGGAGATATCATGCTCGTGTGAGTATTTATGGCTTTCCCTGTATTATCTCCACTACAGGAATTGTGGAGGCTCCAGCTAAGCCAAGAGAATTTTATTTAAAACTAAGAACAGGTGCAGACCTTTATTCTTTGAAAAAAGAATTTAAAGACAGATTCATTGATTATGATGATGAGAGAATGACAGAAGTTATGAAAGGATATATTTTGCAGGCAATATTTTTTCATTCAACTGGTGAAGCTTTCTGTAATGATATAAATTGCCGTTTATATAACTCCCACTGGCAGGAGGAAGTTATTCAATCACAGCTTAGAAGCAAATATGAACTTTGCCCAAAACATCAAAAAATTTTGAAAGAAATAGGAGGGGGTTGAAATATGAAAAGGGAAATGAATATGAAAAGGGAACCGAACATGAAAAGATATGAAAAACACATGCTATTAAAGGAAATAGGTAAAAAGGGGCAGAAAAAACTTCTTTCATCATCTGTAATGATAGTTGGTTGTGGAGCATTGGGAAATGTAGTAGCTAATAGCCTTACAAGAGCAGGCGTAGGTAAAATAAAGATAGTGGACAGAGATTATGTAGAAATAGATAATCTCCATAGGCAGATTTTGTTTGATGAAAAAGATGCAGAGGAAAGAAAGCCAAAGGCAATTGCATCTGCAGAAAAATTACGCAATATAAATTCTGAAATCGAAATTGTGCCAGTTATTGCTGATGTAAATTCATCTAATATTGAAAAGATATTGCATGATGTTGATTTAGTTATTGATGGAACAGATAATATGGAAACCCGCTTCTTAATTAATGACGCATGCATAAAGCATGGCGTACCATGGATTTATGGAGCTGTTGTAGCAACGGAAGGAATGACAATGAATATCCTGCCTGAAAAAACAGCTTGTCTCAGATGTTTAATTCAGAAAATGCCTGCTCCGGGCGTACTGCCAACATGCGATACTGTAGGCGTGCTTAATACCGCTGTAAATATAATTGCATCTCTGCAGGCAACGGAGGCAATAAAAATATTGATTGGAGAAAAAATAAGGAGAGATGCCATTCATGTTGATGTATGGAATGGGACATGGTTTCCGATAAGGATAGAAAGAGACAAAGAATGTATTACATGCAGAAAGCATGTTTTTGAATTTTTGAAGAAAGAGCAGGCTGATGTTACAATATTATGTGGTAAAAATGCTGTGCAGATAAATCCACAGAAAACAACAAAAATTTCCTTTAAAAAGCTCAATAAAAGATTGAAAAATGTTGGAGATGTAAGCTATAATGAATACATGCTACGCTTTAAAATTGATGAATATGAATTCATAATATTTGAAGATGGAAGAGTAATAATAAAGGGCGTGGGAAGTAAAGAATTGGCAAAATCCCTATATGCAAAATATATTGGATTTTAGTCCTGCATTTTATATTCCTATTTTAGTTCGAAGAGCATAAAATCCTTCATTTTCAATTGCCCTTGCAACCTTTTCCTGCAGTTCTTTGCCAGGCGTGAGAGCAACCATATAACCGCCGAGTCCACCACCTGTCATTTTGGCACCATATGCCCCATTTTCACGTGCTATGTCCACTAAAAAATCAAGTTCTTCGCAAGAAACTTCTATTTGTTGAAGTAACTCATGATTCTTATCCATTAACATTCCAACTTTTTTCCAATCCATTTCTGTCAGCGCATATCTTGCCTCATGAGCCAATGCCTCTGCCTCTCTGAAAATCTCTTCATATTTTTCTTTTTGTTGCTCTCTTCTCTGCCTCACTCCTTCAACAGCTTTTTTTGTATTTGCAACTTTTCCAGTGTCTCCCATTACAATTTCTACTGGCTTTTCAATTTTTATCCTCTCCATGCCTTTACCTTTAACAAACCATACTAATCCACCAAAAGTTGCACATGTATTATCTATTCCAGAAGGGTTGCCATGATAAGCTTTCTCCCCCTCATAGGCAATTTCATTTATTTTCTCATCTGTAAGCTTTAGGTTGAATTCATCTGATATTGCTCTGGCTATTGCTGTGCAACTTGCTGCGCTTGCGCCAACGCCACTTGCAGCCTTTAAGTCGCCACCCAGCCATATTTCAATGCATCCTTCAATTCCCATTGCCTTTTTTATTCTCATTATCGATTCTTTCTGCTGTTCAAGTTTTTCTTCTTTATATCCTGGCGTAGCTTTTCTGTCATCATGTATGATAAAATCTTTGCCATCACATTTCCTTACTTCAGCAATTGTTTTCTTATCTATAGCAGAGGCAATTGCAGGGATTCCATAGACAACAAAATGCTCATTAAACAGGATTACCTTCCCATATCCATAGCCAGTTCCCATGAAATGAAAGTCTGGAAGAATATAAATAAGTAACTGAAAAGAAAAGCAATGCTTAATCCACCATAATTTTTTGTCCCTAAGGACGAGAGGAACTGGATGTCGCCCACCATTTATTTGCTCTCCATTTATTTGCTCTCCATTTATTTTCTCCTCATTCAATAACTTCTAAATCTCAAGATTCAAAATAAAAAAAGCCGATAGCCCGTTTATTCTCCTGAATTCATTC
>CAZNGK010000160.1:0-3850 GCA_964572575.1 uncultured Thermoplasmatales archaeon
AATAGAACATGTGTTGCAACATATTTTTATAGCTGCTTCCTATTTATAAAAAGCATGGAGCTGAAAAGGATACGTGGAATTGGTATTGTTTATGAAAAGAAGCTCATGGAGGCAGGGATTAAAAATGTTGAAGAACTTGCTCTGGCTGACATAGAAGCTATTTCCTCAAAAACAGGAATTGGTAAAGAGAGATTACAAAAATGGAAGGAAGAAGCAAAGAAGCTGGTGGATTATAAGGAAGCTGAGATTGCAGAAGATATTTCAAAAGTTTCTTTTATAGAAATTAATGGGGAAAAAGCAAAAGTGAGAATAAAGGAAATATGGCATGAGAATGTACCTGTTTTTAGAGGAAATTTTGATGAATTGAAAAGCACAATGGAAAATGAAGAGATGGCAGTTTATAAGGGAAAGAAAATAAAATTATGGTTTAACAAAAAATGGTATGATGATATACCATCTAAGACTAAAGAAAAAAAGAAAAGTTTTTTGGATAAATTGTTGGAGTGGTGGAAAAAATGATAAAAATAAGATGGCACGGGCATGCCTGTTTTGAAATATCAAATGATAAAACGCTCGTTTTCGACCCTCATGATGGCGTTTCCATAGGAATCCTGCCACCAAAAGTGAAGGCAGACATTATTTTTATCTCACATGACCATTTTGATCACAATAAGTCCAGAGTAGTGGAAAAGGAAGACAGCGTTGTTATCACAGGAGAAAAAGAAATAGAAGGTTTAAAGATAGAGACATTTAAAGCATATCATGATAAAGAAATGGGAGCAAAAAGAGGGGAGGTAACCATATTCAAAGTAACATATGATGGAATAACATTCTGTCATTTAGGGGACTTGGGGATGATACCTAGTGATGAACTAATAGAAAGATTAGGAGAAATTGATATACTTTTCATTCCAGTTGGGGGAGTATTTACAATAGATGCAAAAGAAGCCCTGGAAATCTGCAAAAAAATAAAGACGAGGGTAATTGTGCCAATGCATTATAAGATAGAGGGATTATCATTGCCGATAGAAAGATTAGAAAAATTCCTTGAGCAGATAGAAGATTATGATGTAAGATATGTTGCAAATGAAATAGAAATAGAAAAGGAGGATTTGCCAAAAGAGAAAGAGATATGGGTATTTGGTTTATAATCTGCTACCTATAACTTATCAACTTCCTTTTCTATTTTTAAAATAATTTCCTCCAATCCAATACTATCAATGAGTATCTTGTCTGTAAGAGATATTTCTGCTTCTTCCCCAGTTATCTCATCTATTTTTCTTTCTATCTCTTTAATATTTATTTTCTCAATTACCTCATCTTTTCCCTTAAAAATTAAGCTTAGATTGCAATTAGGACATTTACCAATTACTTCATCTTTTACAATGAATTCTTTTTTGCAATTTGGACAGATAACCAATGGCATAAAAATATATGGCGTAATTATTATTTAGTTTTTCCCTCGTTGGCTCTCACACTGGGTCTTACCTTCTCTGCTCCTTTTCCTTTATTTCTTAATCCCCTGCCCTTTTTACCAGCAGATGTCTTTCCTCTGAAAGCTCTTCCTCTTTCCTTACAAATCCAGTTTATGTCCTTATCATTCTCTATAGCTGGATGATTTCTATCAACAAGAATTACTTCGTAGTAATGATATTTCCCATCTTTTCCCACCCAGTACGAATTTAAAACCTCCATATTTGGATATCTTTTAGCTACCCTTTCTTCTGCTATCCTTTTAATTGATTTTGCAGGCGTTATTTTCTTCACACCCATCTTCGATGGTTTTCTTCCTTTATTTGGTCGCTCCTTCCTGCGCCCTCCCTTTCTTACTCTTGCCCTGACTATAATAAAGCCTTGCTTTGCTTTGTAGCCAAGCTCTCTCGCCCTATCAGGGCGTAGGGGCTTTTCAACTCTTACCACCGCTCCCTCTTTTCTCCATTCTATCAAACGATACCACTGAGGTGTTTCATATGATGCATCTGGTTTTTTCCATGCTTCGCGCAGGTAATGATATAACCCTTTAACCATTTGAAATGGAAAAAGAAAGGCATATATAACCATTTTGTTCATTTTTAGATTTGAATGGAAATCTGCTTTTGTTAATAAACTAAGGTATATGACCCGAAGATGAAGAAACCATTGTTTGCTTGCCTCTGTAAATATGATACAAAATTTAGTTCAATTTATCTTATATGCCAAAATATTCAAAAAAGATAACTGATTCAACTCTATGCTTATTGCAGTGAAAGGTGAGAAAAATTCTGGAAAAACACGCTTTATTGAGGATTTGCTGAAAAGATTAAATGAATATAATGTGGTGGTTATAAAAAGCAGTGAACATGAATATGCTGATATTGAAGGAAAAGACACTTGTAGATACAGAAAGGCAGGAGCCAATATAAGTATAATTTCAGCAAAGAAGGAGATGGGATTATTTACAGATAAAAGAGAGTTGCAAGATGTAATAAACATAGCCAGAAAATTTCTGCCAGATTTAATTATAATAGAGGGGTATAAAAGTGTTGAAAAATTGAATTGCAGAGTTATAGATGTAGAAAAGGATGACATTGATTCCATACATGAGGAGATATTGCAGAAATTGGAAAAGAATAAAATAGAGATTTTTGTGGATGGAAGAGCTGTTCATTTAAATGAATTTGTGAGAAAAATGTATCACAAAACAATTAAAGCAATGGTGTCGTCTCTCAAAAATGGAGAAGGAAAGGAGATAGAGATACTGATAAAAGATTTCTGATATTTGCTTTAATCATTGCAGATCTCTTGTAATCTCAAAGGGGCTAAATCATTAATATTGAATAAATTAATCTGTCAAGAGGAATAAATTTTTGAAGAGAAATAGTATATAGGAAAAGGGGCCTGTGGGGTAGCTTGGCATCCTTCCAGCTTGGGGTGCTGGTAACCCGAGTTCAAATCTCGGCAGGCCCACTATATTGCTGAATTAATATGCCTGCTATAATGAAAAATAGGCCAAGTATTGTTGATAAGAGTATTTTTTCTCCGACAGCAAAATAGATTATTACAAGGGAAAGGAATGGCACCAGATAAATGAGATTGCTAACTTCTGCACTTGTTGAGGAAAGCTTCAAAGCTCTCATCCATATCAAAAATGTTATTCCCATTTCAAATAGACCCACATAAAATGTTCCAAATAAGCCAGTTAAAGGTGGAAATTTTATTTTTTGAAAGGAGAGCGTGAAAAGCAAGATGAAAAGCAATCCAAATGAAAAGTTCAGAAAGAGTTTCACAACTTCATCTCTTTTATCTCTGACATTATAAATCCAGAATAGTGCCCATATTACTGCACTGCTTAATGCAAGCGTAACACCTTCTGCATTGGAAAAGGAGAAAGCCAGTATATTGCCTTCGGTGGAGATTATTAGGACACCAATGAAACTTATGAAAATTGCCAGAATACTTCTTAGTTTTATTTTCTGTTTGAGTAAAGGTATTGAAAGCAGAACAATCATTATTGGCCATGTGTAATTTAGAGCCTGTGCTTCTTGAGCTGGGAGGAGAGGATATGCTCTAAACAAAACAACGTAATAGAGGAATGGATTCAGAAAACCTAAAGCTATGGAATGTGCATATTCTTTTCCTGAACATTTCAGGAGTTTAACTTTATTCTGCATTATAAGGATAAGGAAAAGGAGAAGAAAGGAAAAGGTGGAAGAAAATAGCAGAAGTTGGAGAAAGCTTACATATCTGAGAGATATTTTGAAGGCAGAGGCAACAGTCGCCCAGATCAATACTGCAACAAATGCATGAAGATATGCTTTCTTTTGCTTTTCCACGAATAGATTAGATAAAGATTATATAAATTTGAAGGAAA